>NZ_JCACKO010000061.1:0-29636 GCF_059505445.1 Brasilonema angustatum
TAAACATAATGAGCGGGTGGATATAGACAACACGCTGGAAGAACGCTACGGGAGGGTAAAACAGGACTGGGAAGAGGCGGGATATTGGAGCAAGTCCGGCGAATGGAAAAATTATGAAAAATACCGCCTGCAGTATCAGTTAAACCGTGGCTCTGCAATGGCGACGCGGGACGCTAGCCAGAAAACACAAAGCAATGTTGCTACCCCTCCCGTCAATCGATCTGAAAAAGCTACGGAACGCGCAAGGGAGCAAGCGAAGCTGGGAGCGCGTCAAAGTCACTCCTACCAAGAGAGGGTGCGGCATAAAGAGGACTGGGATAGAAGCCGTTAAGTTTCGGCGTTCACAGTTACCCGTTTAACTTCTGAGTATCGCTCTGTAATACTACATGATTGATGCGTACTTCCGCATTTGGAAAACGGGCAGTAATTACCAATTCCCCGCCCATAGCCTCTATCACTTTCTTGAGGTGACTAACGTGGATATCCTTTCTATTTTCCATACGTGATACTGCCGCCTGCTTCACTCCAAGCCGTTCGCTTAAATCCGTCTGATGCAGGTTAAGGGCTTCGCGCAGTTCCTGAAGCGTCATTTCTTCCCGCAAGCTGCTGGTTAAAGAAGCAATCCTTGCTTTTCGTTCCGGCGAAAAATCTTTGGTAAGTTCTGAAAATGGTTTATGCCCTGTCATAACAAGCCCTCTTTCTTCAATTCTTCTATATACTCGTCGTAAAGCCTGTCCGCTATGGGTATATATTCCTCGTAAAAACGGTCATTGCCCGTTTTATCCCCTCCTATCAAGAGAATAGCGCTGCGTCTTGGATCAAACGCATAAAATACCCTTACAGGCTTGCCTTTGTGCTGAATACGCAACTCCCGCATGTGGGAATGGCGTGAGTTTGATATACCGGACGAGTAGGGAAACCCAAGGGCGGTTCCTTTCTCTGCCAGAAGGTTGACAACGGCGGTGATGCTATCTTGCATGTCTTCTTCAAGCGGTTCCCACCACTCCCCGAATTCATTGGTATATTCTACATTCCACGTCATGCTATCTTATATTACCTTGGTGTAATATTCAAGGGATATAGCAAAGAGAGTGATAGCTGTCAAACTTTACGTCTGCCGATAATACCTATTGCTGACCGCGCACCGTTCACATTGTCTCTTCCTGTCCTTAATGCTCCGAGGTGCGCAGTCACCGCTCCGCTGCAACAGGTTAAAAATGGGGGGTTGGGAGGTGTAAGGTGTCGTCTGGTTCATGGGCTGGTTTGGGGGCTGGTTTGGGATGGTTGCACCCATCCGAGCAATAAAGCAGGTGAAACCTGCGTGCATTGGCGCAGCCAATGCCTTATTGCGCTCTTAGTCTCTTCGAGCCTAAGAGGGGAGCTTCGCGCCCCTGCCCCTGACGGGTCAGCGTCGCTACGTCCCTAGGGGGAAGTCTCCCCCTGTCACCCCCTGTTTAAAACGGTGTTCGCTATGCGAACCTAGCCTTATGTATTAGCGGGGGAACTCATTGCCGTTCCCCCGTAACCCCCTAGCTAGGATATTTAGTAAAGGTGAGTTGAGTGTTGAGAATGAGGCTGCACGTAGTTGCACTCCCCTTTCACCTGGTGGTTTTGGAGCCTGTGTGCTAGAAAAAATCTAGTTACACCTGATGCTATTTATGGCGAAATTACAAGACCAGCTTCAAGAGAAATATAGTGTTGCAAAAGACGCAGCAGAGCTACAGGCGCAAAGAAAAGAAACTATGCAAAACATGGCTTTTCGTGCTTCTCAATCGCAATCACCGCAAGTTAGCCCAGAAGCTACGCCTTCTAAAAACGTGACTCCTTCCGGTAGCGGGAAACTTAGCGAGCAAGTCGGTGATCAATTGAAAGCACCGCAAGAGGAAAGACCCACAACATCAAAAGCTACTTTGCAGGATGTTAAAGATATAGGGCAGTCGCTTAAAAATCAGGGCGTGACCACTAATGAGGTTTTATCGCCAGAGTCTAAAGCCAAAATAGAGAATTCCTTTGACAACTCCGCCCAAAATAGCTCTACTATGAAAGCCACCGAACGGGCAAAGATGGAAGCAAAAGAAACGGCGCAGAACAATCAGAATACTAAATCGCAATCACACGCTACAGGATGGGAGCGGTAATCATGAAATTAACTGAACAGTTGATAGCGAACGCTAAAAAAGCCCAAACTGCTACGGATACCGCTAATGAGAAGATTTTAGATTTTTCACCGCAGGACGAGCTTTATTATCGTGCATTTTCTGCGCCTACTCCTGACCCGCTGCTACGGCTTAATATACACACTGATAAAATTCATCTGATGCCGCGCTATGATTTGCTCTACGATGTCGCTTATTCAGGAATAGGTGATTTTGTAGGGTTAATTTTTCCGCATATGCGCGTGAAGATGTTTGGGCGCAATTTAAGATTACTTGTAAAAGGGCTGTTTACTCATAGTGTGGAATGGGTACGTGAGTATGACCCGAATTTTTGGAAATTTGCTCCAGGTGACAATGTAGATATGGAGCCTTGTATTGATGAAATCATCATTGAAAGTGTATCCCTTGACCCTGAAGCTGAAATTAAAGCTAGAGCCGATAGTCAAGCGGGTAAGGATTAATAACTTGACCCTATAGGATATTTGTAAAAGGTGAGTTATCAAAATTGGATTTATTCTTCTTCCGGTAATAGTCCTGTAAGTTCTTCTAGTAGCTTCAGGGCTTTGTCATAGGTGCGGGGTGGTTTTTGCGTCTTGCTTTCTTTGGCAGCTTCTTCCGCTTCTTTCTGCCACTGTTCCACCAGTGTTTTAAGCTGCTCTATAATCTTCTTCCCTTTGATAGCATTGGTTACATCGCTTGCAGTGAAACTTACGGGTACACGCCGTAACTTGGTAGCTTCTCCGTATTTGGGCTTCCTGCCTGCTCCCGCTCTCGCGCCTCCTCTTGGCATCGCTACATCGCCTTTTTAGAATTCGTTTAATAAATTCAATAATAACATATAAAAGCTTTTTTTACTTGATTATGATTTTGTTATATAAAATCAAAGAGTGGTATAGGGACTAGGGTAGATTCATTCTAGTAATGTAAGCTGTCAATTAGCGGTAGTCTGTGAATCACGGGACATTCACACAGGCTATGAAAATCAACAGGCACGGGAAAGCAAAAATCCTTACACAAGATGAGATACAATTACTTTTCAACGAAGGGTTTCAGTCTGACCGTGACCGCGCCTTGTTCGGGGTGTGTTTGTATACAGCATGTCGCATCAATGAAGCATGTACCTTAAACACTCTGGATGTCTATGATAAAAGGATGCGTGTACGGGGTGAAATCATCTTCCGCAGGCACAACACCAAGGGAAAGTTAGCAGCCAGGGCGGTGCCGGTGATTGAGGAACTAAGGGGACTACTGGCGAAGTACCAGCCATTAAGCCGTGATGGTTTTTTATTTCCAGGACGGCACGGGAGGGGACATATTAATTCTGAGTCCGCCTCCAGGATACTGCGCGAAACGTGCGAGAGGATGGGGTTTGAGGGTGTGAGCACCCATAGTTTCAGAAGAACCGCTTTAACTCAAATGAGTAACGCAGGTATTCCGCTTAGGATTATACAGGAAGTTTCAGGGCATAGAAATTTAGAGGAATTGCAGAAATACCTAGAGGTAAGACCTGAACAGGTCTTGGGCGCGGTATCCTCGCTATCCATGCTAGGGCATGGGCGGGAGGGTTACGTCAGGAAATCGATGTTTACTAACGTAGACCCTGTGCCGGATAGAGAAAGGGTTTCAGGGGATTAGGCAAAAATAAACCTTTTAATCGCAAGGGCGGGGTACTAAGCCCCGTCCGCGAATCTTTAACCTCTTATTGCGTTGTACTGATCCTAAAGATGTAGCTTTTAAGCCGCCTTTTGCACTTACCTATATAATTTCTGATATTACCTCTATCAAAAGATAGAGTTTTCAACATTAGATACTTTTTGCAGGAATAGGTTGCTTGCTCTTTGTAAGATTATGTAGAAACTTTTGAGTCAACATGACCACAAACCATGAAAAGATTTCTCTCTTTCTTTTTAACCACTGTTGTCTTTATATTGAGTACAACGTTTCATGTTCTTGCTGAAAACGATTCTTGGGATTTCCCAAATATCTCCCCTTGGATAATTGGCACTCCTCAACCAGAATTGCAGGTAAAAATGATTGGTAGTGAGGGACTACATTCCTATGTCCTTGTTGGTAAAGTAGGAGGAATTGCTTTTGAAGCAGTTGCTATTCCTGAAAAAAGCTTAGTAAATCAGAAGATAGAGTTATCCTACGATAGTTCACAACCTGATGGAAAGCGGCTTGCCGTTTCTATTAAGGGACAAATTTATCATCCAGTTTTACCAGATTGGGAATTAGTTCCTATAGCTAACTACGCAAATAGTGAGTATAACGCTATTGTTTCTTTGTTCGGACATAATTCCGATGACAATTTTTCCCTATACTCATTTGGACGTGATCCTGGTAAAAATTTTTATAACATTACCTATCACCGAGCTTTTAATAATACTCTTCTTGGAGTCCGTTTACTTCAGGCTGATACAATCTTTATGAATTTAAATGAGTTCTGGCAACTTCCCCAGTTAAAAAACAAAACTATCTTAGGATATGGGGAAAATCAAAATTCAGTTTCAAGACAAGATTGGCAGCAGGCAGCCCAAGAAATTGACGAAGTTTTTAAAGGTGAAAATAAAACTTTTCAGTCTTGGTTATTTACTGATGTTGGTGTAAATGTTGCATTTAATACACAAGGTAATAATCTAAACCTAAGTGGTTCACCTTATTATTACTTCTGGAGATCTGACTTTACTGAGTATAAAAGACAGCGGGCTGAATATGAAAAACAGGTGGCTGAATATGAAAGACAGTTAGCAGAGTATAGAAAACAAGCTGATTCTTTGCCAACAACTCCACAGCGTAATGAAATTGTTCAAAAACATAATGCACTCGTTTCAAAACGCAATGAAATCGTTCAAAAAGCTAATAATTTACAACCAAAAGTTTTTGAAGTCTCTACTCTGACTGAGAATATGAAAGCTAAGTTTAACTCTCTCTATAAATTTAATCCTACCGTTTATGAGGCCGCAAATAGAACGATGCGTTATGCCGCATTTTTCCGATATGTTAAAACTCACAACATTAGCTCATGGCAAAAGTTTTTGAAACAACTACAAACTGTTAAGGTTGAACCTGATGTTAAAACGCCAACTGAATGGGATAAGACTCAGCAACATCATGAATTTAATATTGAGCAATATGACTTTAGGACTAAAGCAAAATAACTTCTGGGGATTCCGACTCTATTGAGTATAAAAAACAAGCTGATTCTTTGCCAATTCAACAGCATAATGAACTCATTCCAAAACATAACGCCAATTGAACGGGATAAGACTCAGCTAATTAAAACAATCAATAATAATGATAACCAAGAAGATGGAAGAGCGAAGTTTTTAGACCGAAAAACAAAGATGGAAAGAGACAGTTTTTAAGATAGTCCAATTCTGCTAACTCTTTTCGATTAGCAGCAAGATCAGGATGATTATTGCTTAATATGTTTTGTCTAATCTTTAAGGATTTCTCTAAAAGATATTTAGCCTTAAAATAGTGCCTTTGGGCAATGTAAACCGATGCTAGATTATAAAAGCTAATAGCTAGATGAGGATGTTCATTGCCCAACTTATCTTCCTGTATTTGTATGGCTTGTTTGTACAGCAATCCAGCCTTCTTATAGCGTTTCTGAGAACAGTACAAAAGTGCTAAGTTATTTAGTACCAAAGCTACCTCAGGATGCTTATCACTTAAAACTTCTTTAAGTAGCTGGAGAGATTGATTAAAAAAATTTTCAGCCTCAGGATACCGTTTTTGAAAATGGTAAACTTGTGCTAAGGTATTAAGGCTGGCAGCTACACAGAGACGATTCTCACCTTGCAACGACTGTCTTAATCTGAGCGCTCTTTGATAGCAATCTTCAGCTTCATCATACCATCCTAGAGAAATATAAACAAGTGCCAGATTATTGAGACTTTGAGCTACATCGGGATGATTCTCGCCCCACTTGCGCCTTCTTATATAGAGAGATCTCCGCCAAAAGGATTCAGCTTCAACATATCTTCCCTGAGAATAGTGAATAGCACCCAGAGTATTGAGACTTTGAGCCACATCGGGATGATTCTCGCCTAACTGACAGTTTCTTATATCGAGCGCTTCTAATAAGTGGGATTCAGCCTCAACATATCTTCCCTGAGATTCGTAGAGATACGCTAAATTATGAAGACTAGTAGCAACATTAAGATGATCTTCCCCAAAACGCTCTCTAGTTGCATTTAAACATTCTTCACACCAGGATATTGCCTCATTATAGGCGATTTGACTTTTGTAAAAATACGCTAAACCCATAAAAGGAGCAATAAAATCTTCGTCACGCAACCACCTTCTGTAAACAGTCGCGGCTTCAATAAGGTGTGGGATGGAAGAAGTAAATTCAGTGTTTTCTTGAAAAGTAGATGTATCACGTATTTTCTTGGCCATTTCTACCATTGCTTGACAGAAAATAGACTTTTGAACGTGGGCAGACGCTAAGTTATTTTGCTTGTTTCTAAGAAACTCTCGAATTAGTTGATGTAACTGACAATCATCTTCGCCTACAAACAAATACAAATTTTCTAATTTAACTCTGGCATTTTTTAATGCTTCCGAGCTTTGCTCATTCATAACCTTTTCTACCAGATCCCAAGGAATCGGAGCCAAAGCAAATAAGCTTAGCAGACAACCTAACTGTTGGGCTTGATCACTTAGTTCTTGCCAACTCATCTCAAAGGCTGCCGCTACTCCTTGTTTGATATTTAAAGTCCAAGTGGGGTCATTTTCATCCACTTCTAAAGAAGGATGACCTAGCCCTTTTTCCTCCAACAGTTGCAGCATTGTTGTCAAAGATATTCTATCCTTCTTCACACGTCGTCCTACTAATTGCAAGGCTAGGGGCAAGTATCCTAACCGTTGACACAGTTCTTGGGCTTGTGCTGACTTCTGGTTTTTCTTTTCTTTTCCAATCAACTGAGCTAGTAATTTGAGCGCATCTGATTCATGTAAAACTGATAAAAATAAAGAACTGGCTAAATTAAGTTTTAATCTGGTTGTAATTAGTACTTTAAATTGGGATAATTGTGGTGGTAGGTAGGGTTCTATATCACTATAATTCTTCACATCATCCATAACCAGAAGGGTATTCCCCTTATGCCAATGTTGCCAACACCAGCGTACCCGTTCTGGTAACTCCAAATCATTTGGAGGTTGCAAACCTAAATCTGTTTGAGCAAATTGAACGATTTGCCAACCCATATCTTCTTTTCTTGCTCGTAGCCAGCAGATGCCACCAGGGTAAGTACCTGACTTCAGATTTAACAGTGAATATTGAATTGCTAATTCAGTTTTTCCAACTCCTCCCATGCCTTCCACAACGGCAGCAATAACTTCACTATGATTGCGTTGTAATTGTTGGTGGAGGCGTTCTAATTCCTGATCTCGTCCTACAAACTCATCTGTACTGCTAGTAGGAATATTTTGTGGAAAACCTGTTGGTTTAGGAGTATTATTCCAATGGATAAAAATTTGAATAATTTTTCCTATTATGATGTCACGACCAGCCCGAACATTCTCTAAAATTCTTTGTCCAACTTGAAAATTTGGATCGTTAGTCATGCTTTTAAGCTTCTTGGTTTAAATTGCCCAAATCAATATTTGCAGCTTTGACCCCTTTTAGCATTTCTTGCTCAACTGAACCATCGCGCATGGCTTTTTGGCTGATGTCTTTGGCTTTTAAATCGCCACTTAGTTCAATCTCGCTCAAAACTACTTGACGTATCCTTTCATCTTGTGCTTGTAACTGCTGGACTAATTCCTTCAATTTTTGAGTGAATGCTTTATCTGCATCCATCTGGGTTTGCAGTTCATCTTGTAGCTTTTCTTTATTCCTTTCTGTAGGTTCATTTTCTGCTCGTTTCAGCAATCCTTCCATTCCTTCTGTCTTAAACTTTTCACGAATGGTATTTACTAATTGAGCAAATGTATCAGTAACGCCTTTAGTTAAAGTTTTTCCACCTTCTTTGATTGCCTCCGAGAAAAATAATGAGACAATTACTGCTGACGTCAGAGGTTCTACCATCTGCTTGCATTTAGATTTAGTAGTTATGGAAATAGTATACAACCTCACATTAAATTTTCCGGATTTTTAAATGAACTTCGACTAGGGATCATGAACAAGTGTAGTCAAACAAGAATTAGTCGGGGATTTAACTCTATAATCGATTCCGGTAATCGTTTAGTTTTATCCGCTAGCTCAAATCGGGGTACGTGACTGTTTAAACATTCTCACAAACGACCGTTTTTGAGAATGTCCGCATGAAGGTCATTGGCTTACACAACTATAGGGGTTTGCCATTCTCATAAATGGTTCTTGTTCTGTAAATTTCTAAAGTCTTCATCGTATATCCCTTGCGCTCCTTAGCCGTGCGTTGCTTTATAAAAGCTTGCTCTGCTTCTTCCATGCTTTGGTAAAAAGTCGTGCGCATCTGGCCGGCACGGCCTATCCTTCCCCATTCACGGGTTAAGCATTGATTTCCGAATAGGTCGGGCTGGATATCCAGGCGGTAATAGCGCTGCATGTTCTTTACTGGGTCTATACGATAAAGGGTTACGCTACTCATGGTTATTCTCTTCTTTCAGGATTTTATAAACGGTTGCCCTGCCAATGCCTAACTTTTTGGCAATCGCGCTAGCACCCAAATTTTCAGCTTTTAACTGCAATAGTTTTTTGCGGTCAACGGAGCGCTTACAACCGAATTTTACGCCCTTGGCTTTGGCTTCTATCCTGCCTTCGCTCGTGCGCTCTAATATCCGCTTACGTTCTGCGTCTGCGACTGCAGCAAGAATAGTAACCACCATTTTCCCCATTTCCCCTTCGGTACTAAGATGGTCATCCAGAAACCTTACATATACCCCTATTGCGTCAAATTCTTTAATAAGCTGGATCATGTCTGCGGTGTCGCGCCCTAACCTGTCCAGCTTGGTCACCAGGATAATATCGCCCTCTTCCACTTTCATTTGCAGTAGCTTCAGCCCTGGCCGGTCGGTGGTGCTTCCAGTTGCTTTATCCGTAAATATTCGTGACGGATTTACATTAGCTTCCTGCAATTTCTTTACCTGCAATTCTAAGGATTGCTGGCTGGTTGAAACACGGGCATAGCCGAAGAGGCGCATTTTGTCTCCTAAGTTGATTAGGAGACAAAACTGTCTCCTAATTACTGATTTACGATTTAAGAGACAGTCTATACGCTTTTAATTTCAATGTCTCCTAATTTATAAATTAAGAGACAGTGTGAATAAGCAAAAAGGAGGTTTTATTTTGATGATGGCAACACTTTTAGGCATTGCTGCGGCATATCCTGAAACGGGACATGAAGGCATTTTGAATCGTAACACATGGCGTTACGTTATCAGGCCATACGGTTGAGTTAAGGGAATTTATTTGTTGAGGCAGGCAGCGGCAACAGAGAATGCAGGGGGTACAGGGAGAGAGAAAAAGCCTTAGCTGAACCGTATTGCGCTTAAAAGTGTATATTGTTTATTATACCTGTAAAGACTGGTGGTCCTAATAACTCTGGAGTATTTAGGTTGGTCAAACCTAAACCTACATTTTGGTAAAGTAACGCACAACCATTAGTAGGGGTAAAAGCTATATTTACTAAGCTATAAGGGGTTTTATGGTATTGCTCAATTGCATTACTAAGATTTGGTGGAATATTATTCTGACTTAGATAGTATTGAGTCGTATTATATATAATTGCAAAACCTCCATTAGGGCTGAACGCAACAGTATTAATTACAGTTTGAATTGTTGCTGCTTGTTTATTTAAAGCTAGAAGTTTATCATTAGCCTCTTTTGGAAAATTAATACTGGGAGTAAAACCATTTTTGTCGTATACAATTACCCACGCTCCATCAGGAGCAAACGCAATAGTTTGGATAGTTGATTTTTTATTATGTAAAGTCAGAAGTTGATCGTAAATCACTTGTGGAAAATTGTCACTGGGATATAAACCGTTATTGTTATAAACAATTACCCATTCTCCAGCCGGTGTGAACGTAATACTGTTAATAACATTTCTTGAGTCTTGGTCATGTAACATCTTAAGTGTATCAACGGCTTTTTGTGGAATATTTTTCGCATTATAATTATTATTGCCATAGAGGATTACCCACCCTCCATTAGGAGCGAATGCAATAGCCTTAGGATTTATCTTTTGACTATCTAAGCTTTGAAGCGCATTAACTGCTTCGGTAGGAATCCCTAATTGAAACGAATCAGCCAAAGCCTTTGAAGAATTTAGGACAATAGGACACAAAGCTCCTATTGCTATGGATGCACTTGCAAGAAAACTACCACCAACTTTTAGAAACTGCCGTAATAAAAAATTTTTAGACATGCTGCTCTCCAGATAGATGCAAAGAATTGGTATCGTTATCTATTCCGGTATTCTCCCACTAAAGAGCGTTGCATTGTCAATCATAAGAATGCAAAAATCAGTATTTTTACTGTTTTATTTGTAAAATCTCTCTAAAGGTAGATAGATATATAAGACAATTGTACTAGCCAAATCTCTAAGCTATGCAGAATAAGCAAAAAATGAAACTAAAACATGTAAGCACGTTAAACCGTCGATGCAGGCCGGAAAATGACAATAGCGGAGGGGAAAGTAGCGCTGTTGGTCGCGCCGCTAAATTTTAGACGTCCACGCAGGTAGCGGATTTCAGCATACGGTAAAACATAGTCATGCCACCAGGTTGTGCAACTACGCGCTGGCAACAAACACACAATCGTTGCGCCCTTGTTTGCGCTCTCATAAGCTTTCTTTATCCAATGGCGCAGTTGCGAGCCGTAAGGCGGGTTAAGCCAGCACACGCCTTGCCATTCCTGCTTTAGAGCATCTATCACCGGAGTATAGAACGCGCTGCATTTAGCATTGTGAGGTAGCGCGGCCAGATCTAATTCAAAGTTAAATTCCTCATTGAGCGGGTCAAATATCTCTTGTGGGGTTTCCCATTCCTCTTTCGTGCTGCGCAGGATAACCGCTACGCCTTTCTTCCTCCGGCGGTAAGCCCGTTGCTTTTCAGCATTGCTGCGGTATATTTTGGAACGGGGCATTAGGAGGTTTCTGAAACGTAACACAGGGCGTTACGTTATAGGGGGTGTTTGAGGACGTGTCTACCCATTAATACAAGCTGGCTATCTTAGTCGCTCATTGTTATTTTTAGCACTTAGGTTTACTTAATTTTCTAAAACCTCTTCCAAGTCCTCATTTTCCAAAGGCTTTCTAGCAGTATGACGCACTGCCAGGATATACACTATGCTATTTTGGACTGTGAAGATAATACGGTGTTTCTGATAGATAAAATGCCGCACTTCTTGGGTAAAGCTGTCCTGTTCCGGTATTTTTGAACAACGCTCTGGGAAATCCTTGAGGGTATCAATTGCAATCATAATGCCGTTAAACCATTTTTCAGCGGCGGCAGGGCTGCGTTCCTGTATCCATACATAGTGTTCTTCAATATCCTGGGTGGCTTGTGCGGAGAGTTCAACCTGAAATGCCATGTTTGTTCCGCATCATGGTTTCAAAATCTCCTAAAGAGATGGTTTTACCGTCTTTTACGTCCTGTAAACCTCGCTCTATCGTCTGAACCGTCTCAAGATAATCAAGCCGATCAAGAAGGGTTTGATAAGCTTGTGCATCCTGTATCACCACCTCTGCCTTTCCATTAATGGTTAAGATTACAGGTTCCTTTGTTTCTTTCATTTGCTCAATGAACTTCGGCGTATTACGCTTGAAGTTAGAGAGAGAATCAATATCACGGCTAATATCCATAACACGCCCTGCACTAAATTTGATGCAAATCTGATGCTAACGTATTTTGAAAGGATAAGCAAGGTTATTCTCTGGCTATACAGTCGCTTCTGATTTCGTAATACGAATTCTATAAATATTGTTTTATAGGATGGGGAGCAGGTGAGGGACTTAAGCTGGGCGGATGGGAGGCGTGCCGTATGCCTTTATCCCAAAAACCAGATTCCCAGATTCATAAAGTCCCTCTACGGCAGATTAGAAACCAGTACTGAAATGTCTATGATATAGCGTCTACAATTTTGTCGCTTAAATGGAATTCGTTATTTAAAGCAGTACCGATTGCATACCCAACTTTAAATGCAGTAACCAAGTATGATAGATTTCCACCATTAACCCCTTGCATTTCTTCATCGGTTAGTTCAACAAGTTCATCATTTAAGTCTGCAATTGTAACTTTAGCCATGTGTATCTTTTCCTTTCAGAAAAAGTTGTTTATTTACACATTTGGTATTCATTCAGTATGGGTGTGTTTCCGGAAGACTTGCTGGTAATTATTTTGGCTAGGACTGGATTGGGGTGCTGTGGGGTGATTTGGATGGATGTAAACGGGTTTATAGTTTTACGCAATTTTTATACTCATACCAAGTTGCGTTCTGTTGTAATAATTTGTGGTTAGGGGAGATTGCTTCAGTCCACTTCGTTTCGCTTGCAATGACAAGGTAGCTACGTTATTTACCGGAAGCGTAGCAAGCGCACGGCGCACCTCTACGGCAGCTTATTCCGAGTGATCTGTATTACTATTTCAGTGACTTAACTGTGTTGAACGTGGAGAAAAGCAAGCTAATTTACGAACAGTGATTAAATAATAAGCAATCCGTGTAAATCACTATCCCGCCAGTTGTTAAACACTTGCGAGATATCTTGTATGCCGAATAAAGGCTCTCACAAGTAAAAATTAAGGGGCTTTGCTGCCCCTGATAAAAGCGACGGTTATAGTGATGGGCTAGGGTTAGAGAGCTATGTTGTTCATAATGTAGTAATGATTTAATCGTTGTTCAACTTTTTTCTTATCATCCTTTTTAGCCACAGATAAGGCGCGTTCAAACAGGGCGAATGCTTTATTCTCGTTAAAACCTGATCGATCACCTAAGGCACAATATTCGTAAAGATCGCCATATCTGTAAGGAATTTCAAAGTTTTTGGGATACTTCACTAGCAACTTTTCATAAAGGGCGAAGCAATCCGTCTTATGTCCTTGCCTTAATAATCGGTTTGCTTTAGATAAATACTCATTAATTTTTTCGTCCCGCGATTGCTGGTTTATACCTTTTGGTTCACCCTTATCACAATGACACAATTGATAGTCATATAAGCGTGACTCATCCTCAAAACCAAAACGTTCTGCTAGCGCTGCTACTACGTGATAGGGAACTTCTTCCACCTCAACATCTTTACAATCTTCAAAGGAATAATCCTCATCCAAATCTAGCATCTGGCGAAGTTCATGGGCGGTAATATCTACCAAATAATGATGCTTTATATATTTTCCCCATATACCCAGTGAATTTGAAGAATTATCTATGTCACGAAGCTTGTTATCTACCGCTGTTAATTGAAAATAACCCATTTTTCTGTCCTCTTGAAAACAAGAATGATGAACTTTAAAACATGGGTAGAATGCACTGAATTTTTACTTAACTTACAATAACATATTGAATAAAATATAAGTAGCTTTTTAAACAAAAAACTCCAATTTTTTTGAGGATTTTTTTAATAGATAAATGTACAAGTGAGGGAGTGAGGGCACGGGTCAACGTGCTATTTAGAATAGACGTGGCGCGCGCGCTCCCTCACTTGGTAAAGGGGAGTTCGGAGGGGCAGGAAAGCCCCTCGCGGTTGGTTAATACTCCCCTTTAATTAATCTAAGAGGGATATTAAAGTCATTGCCTGCATTTGATAGTAGCATTCTTGATAGGATGCTCTAGTGTACATGCTTTCAGGGCTATATCCCTTTATAATGTCAAAGCTTCCGTTTTTCAGTTTTATCAATGAAAAAACCACCATTATCTTTTTACATACCGGACATTCAACGGGTTGCTGAAAGCGTGGTAATTTGTGCTCTATGACGGTTTTCTTGAAATTGGACAAGCTGAATGTATTAGACATATAACCTTTAGAGATTTTTCTCGTAAAGCGGGAGGTTCGCTGATTGAAAAAAGCGTGAGTAAACCCGCACAAAACGTGAAGAAACCTATACTAAAGATAAAAGCTTGTAAATATTTATTTACTTTTTAGATGCTATATAATGCTTTAAATGGTGCTTAATATTCCATTTTTTAAGCTATAATGATAAAGACAAAATAAGTCATCTAAGACTCCGGTGGTAAGGCAGATGCTCTTTTTAAAAAGAGCATCTGCCATTGCTTTTAATTGCCAATTACCACCATTTCGCTTTGTGCGATTTAGGCTCATTCGCCCTTAATCTCGCCATGTAATTGTCATACTCGGCTTTTTCTTCGGGGCTGTATGTCTCGCTTGCAGATGGTGTTTTAGTTTCAGAGGGCGCTTGTATGTTAATGATGTATTTCACTGCATACTTGGCGGGTTCACCCTCTTTAGAACTTTCCTTAATGGTGTAATTATCGCCTATGTGGAGATTTTCCACCTTGTCGTAGTTGATAGGTTCTGTCATGGTTTTAAAAAAGGGATAACTGTATATAATCACCCGTAATCATGTCGCTAGGCTTGATATTCAGCCCTTGCACTTGATAAACGCAGCTCGTTAATTTTCTGTGATTTAACACTAGTTCGGCGTGTCTTCTTTGTCCTGCTAAAGGCTCAAAACTATAGCGCGGTGCTCTGATTGAGGCGAAAGGGTCGCTGCCTTTATAGCGGTAGAAAAACCCGTAAATTTCATAGACAGCGCGGCGCGAAAGCGCGGTGCTGTCATACACAAGGGACGTTTGTAGCATTTTACGCTTGTGAAAAAACCCAAGAAAGGTACAGGTTTTTTCCAGGCGGGTCAAAGGTTTTTACTATTGCGCACTGTAGCAACCGTGCTCATGGCTCAATCTGTCTAAGGGGCAGGTTAGAGGGGAGGCGATTACTGCTACTGTCTGGATGGCGCAGGATTTCTCCATCAATAGGCATTCATGCCAGTAGTCAAAAACCCGTATAACCGTGTTAGTTGCGTATCCTTCTTTCTCGCCTGGTTCCAATCTCCAAACGATGTTCACAACTCGCTCGGTTCGGTAGCCAATAGCAATAGAAAGGTAAAAAAGTAAACAGCGTATCATGGTTAAAACAGCGATAATTGTGTGTGGTTTTCCGTCACGGTGTCGTGTCCGCTTACGATCATGTCTTCTATGACATAGACGCTGGCTAGCTTGCTTGAATTGAGGATTAAACCCGTATGTCTGCGCTGTCCATTTAAAGGCTCAAATTCATAGCGCGGTGCTTTCGCGTTGGTATTGATGCCTTTAAAGCGGTAAAAACAGCCGTCAATTTGATAGAGAAAGGTTTTGGAAAGTCTGGCCGCATCATAAACTGGGGATGTTTTCATGGTGTTCTCCTCGCTGTGCGCCTTGTTTTACGCTGCTTTTTAGCGTGTTGGGGTTGGCGCTCTTGCCAGTAATCCCAAACCCGCTTTAACCACGCTCTACCGTAGGGCATGGGGTCAAGAATATTCGCCACAGCCTCAAACCTTATGGCGCGGTCAAACGCTTCTTTTCCGTCCTTAAACCCTATATGCTGACGGTAATAGTCATATTCCCTGATGGCGCACTCGCGAAAGAAATTTGCCTCACGCTCAAACAGCCGGAAAGGTCGCTGGTAGTTTAATAGTTGCGGCTCCTCATTCATTGAGCCATTTTTCAAATTGCGCTTTAATGTAGTCATGCTCTTTAGTTCCTTCCTTCACTCCCCAGGTTTTGGATACTACGGTGTCTATCGGCTCGCCGTCCTGCATGAGGTAGCTCGCCTGGATAAACTTATCGGAAACGTTAATTTCCGTCATGTCGGCGGTGTCATCCCCTCCGGCCAGTTCCGCTAGGGCGCGGATTTCTTCTCTAAATAACTGCTTCTGCGCTTCCGAAAGCATCGCCCATTTATGCTTGACTTGCGTTAACAAAAATTCCTTGTTTGCTTTCTGGTCAATGGTCTTAACTTCTACGTCAATCTCGTCGCCCTGGACTGCATCTTCTCCTAAAAGCATTGCCATACCACCAGCAAGCAGGCCACATAGCAGCACAAGGATTTTCTGGAATTTATAATCGCGGTAAATCTGCGAAACTTTAAATGCTTTGTCCTTATTCAGCCCGTAAGGGGCTTGCAGGTCGGAGTCCGTTAAGATAAACACTTTGTCATAGGGCTGCTGGAACTGGTTTAGCTCGCGTTGCTTCCACACTTCCACATTCTGCAAGGGATAGCTGAACGAAGCGAACAGGCAACCTATAGACAAGAAGCTTAAGCCAATAAATAATCCTTTCTGCTTAGCGACGGGTTGCGTTTTTTCCATGTGTCCATTGCAGGTAAAGAGCAAACAGGATAATGGGGATTGCCAGTATCAGCATGATGCTTTTGATAATCTCTTCGCTGTTCCAGCGCCAATAAACCTCTATGAGATCCCAGTATCCGCCTATCCACCCTATGAGCACGGCAGCGCTAATGATACGCGCGGTTGTTCTGTTGCCCTCTGCGTAAGAGATGATGTACAGGCAGTAGCCAACAATGGATAGCCGCAGCATGAGGATGGGGAAAAAGAACACGGGATTTAAGCGGGTGATAAAAGCTACCAGGCAGGAAAGCCCCGCGTAAAGGCATAGTTCATTAATATTCTTCAGGTGTCTTAGCATGAATGGTGTGGCATTGATGCTATATCAATGCCAGATAAGGATTAGACACTGTAGGCGGAGTCAATGAACGCCTGCAGTTTTTCTTTACGGTCTTTTTTGTAATTAATCCGCTTAGTTTTGGACTCGGCCATCAGTTTATTATTGGACGCCGCGACCTGATATTCCACGTCAATAATCCGCGCTTCATTGCCGTAAACGGAAGTTTCGTAGTGCTCCTCATAGGCGGCGGTGCGGCGTTCTACTAACTCGTTTCTAACGTTGGTGCGGTGCTCCAGCTTGGTTGCTTTCGCGCCGTACCGCGCCATTGCAAGAAAGATTTCGGCGGTTTCCTGGTCTAGCTTTTCCTGATGTTTCAGCGCCGCTTTGGTTACATTTTTATGGAAGTCTGCCAGCTTAAGGTCGGCGTTTAAAACTTGACTTACCAGCTTCATGAACTCCGGCAAGAGCTTGCTGTTGTTGCTCACCATGTCCGCTACTTTACGCAGCGCTTTTAGATTTTCCGGCGTGGCTTCTTCCAAACTCATATTTCCTACATCTATAGGAAAGGCATACATATTTGAAATATGAGTAAGTTTCGCGGCTACACCTGCAGGTATCATCGCCCTGGCGCTTGCCTGTATCGCCGTGCCTGCCTTGAATTTTCTAGTGAATTCTACGTTTTGGGTTTGAGCATTTCTTTTGTCGTTATTCGCTCTACTGGGAACGATGTTTGTTTTTGCCGCATAGGGCACGATTGACTCTCTAATATCCATGTTTCTTACTCCCTTGTTAGAGTGATGCGGTACGTTTTCCCGTCTTCCCGTAGGACATAGCTGTAATCGGCTTTTAACTCGCTTGCCATGCGTATGAGGGGGGACAGGTCAAAAGCTGGGGCGTTTACAAAAGTCGCTTTCCCTTGGTTGGTCAGGGTTTGATTAACACGGCTAGCCAGGTCTTTCTTGTTGGTTGCCATAGAAAGTTAGCGCTGCTTAGGATTGGTGACCGGAGTGGAGAGGAAATCGCTTACCAGGCTTAAATACTCTTGGTAACGCTGTTCGTCTTCTGTGGTTTGTGGCTTGGCGATACGCTCGACGACATTAAAAGCCTCTTCCGTGTTGCGGGTCATACGCGCTAATGTTTCCCCGGTCTGCGCGTAAATGTCCTGTTCAAACTTGTGGAGAATATCGCTATGGGTCTGCGTGAGGCGCTGCAAGCTTTTGATGTGATGCGTGAGGAAGATGGCCACGTTACGCCGTAGCAGGTCTTCCCCTAAGATTTCTATGACTTGGGCGGTTTCGGTCAGTTCTTCATCCGCAGCAGCTACCACCATACCGTTACCTTGGGGCGCGGTTAGTTCTTGCTCTGCTTCCGGCTCCTCTGTTGTTAATACTGCTTCATTTTCGGGCGGTTTCTCTGATTCCTCCTCCTCGCCTGGTGGCAGTGCTGCGACTTTTTCAGCAGCAGCGGCAAGCGCCGCGTCCAGCTTTGAGATATGGTCTTGGGTTAGATCGGCTGGGGTTTCTTCCAGCACCACGTTGCATAGTTCGTTTACTTGCTTTAGAGTAAGTTTTCGGGATTTCGCAAAGGTTTTAATGTTCATCGCTTACGTTGTCTAGTTTTTACAAGCGTTGCTATTTGCTGCTGGGCTGGCGGCGTGTAGAAAATTGTTTCAAATTCCTCCTTGCTGAATTTCAAAGAAAATTCGTAGTCTTGAGTCAAAAAGTAAGTGAGTTCCTTCTTGGAAAATAATCGTAAATTCCAGCCAATCTTCCCCAAAATCCAGCATTGGAACCGGGTTAAGGGATAGCGAGTTATTGACTTATTATTCGCTTTCGGATAGTCCTCCTCATACTCCGGTAAAGTGTCAAGCGCCACCTCGTCGTAATTGAGAATGGAACGGCGGGAAATGCCATACAAGACAGCCAGTTCCTGCTTGGTCGTTAATTCCCCTAAAGATTGAATATTAAGCGGTTTCATGTTGCAGGTTGCACTCTCGCTTCACTATCTTTCACTATATCATTTATTATTTAATTATTTAATTATTTAATTACTTTATTCAAGAAATAAATAGGCATAGTCTTCTGTACTTAAGGAAGAATTTCAGTAAAATAAAACATTGTTATTTAATGTATTTTTATGACGGGTGAAAAAATCAAAGTCATTAAGGGCGACCTTCCAGAGTCGCTGCATATGCGCTTTAAGATACTGTGCGCTAAGAAAAATCGCACAATGGGCGACGTAGTAGCAGAAATTATAGAAGCATGGGTTTTAGAACAGGAGAACGAAGAAAAGGGGAAATAGTAGCTAAACACCTTCCTATATTTCCATTTATGATTTTGATTAACGTAATCATAGATAAGTAAATAATTAGCTTTTGAATATGATAAACAAAATCTAAAGCGGCTACCAGGTAAGCTTAAAAATAGTTTGATAATGTAGTACACAATCAAAAAGAGGAAATAAAGACTTATGCTACAGGGTAATCTGTAGGAAGTGCAACGTGAATGCAGTTTCATTCACGTTTAACATGCACCGCGCGTGAACTGCGCCTGCAAGTTACGTGAGTTGCACTCTTGTTTGCACGTCAAGAGCAAGATAGGTGAAATTGACGGGCAACCGCTTGACTTTTCACAGAAAAATATGCTAGGCTGGCAACGCACGTGTAAAAAGCCTCCAATCAAAAGATTTATCCTTTGACTGCTTTACACCCTGACAGCACATTATGAGAATGACACGTGGTGATATTGGAGGCATTTCTAATTGCACTAGAAACATCAACGCTTTGGTGGTAAGTTTCGCTTTACAAGCGTGTTGATAGATTTCTGCTATCATGGTCAGAAAAAACTTTTGACGCTTGTGTGGGCTTTTAATGGCTAAATAGAAGGTATTGGTTTTGGTACTCATAAATAATGAGGCAACCTTTGTTTAAAAGGTTGCCCCTCACCTTTGCAGTCAACGGCTTCCCAGCCTGTACCGCTGGTCAATAAAATCAGAAAAATTACCTTTTGTAAATACCTCTAACGGGGTTAGGTGCAGATACGGGGATAAGGTCGGACTCTTGGAAGATTTCTTCATTTTCAATCATGAAGCAATCGCTATTTAGCACTGTATTGATTGAACGTATGTTTTTTACAACGTAATGCCACCCTTTTATCTCGTTATTGCGCTTTTCTGGGGAGTAATACAATCCAAGAATAACGCCGTGGCTTTCATGGTTCATCCATTCCCATTTCACTAGGTCGCCGAAGCTAAAACGCGGTTTACCCCAAGACTCAGGGGTAGTGATGCTATTGATAGTGGTTTGGAATTCTGGCATGATTGATTTGCTCCTTTCGTACTGTGATTACGTGAGGTTTAGACGTGCCTGGTCGGGTGCTGGTAACATCCGGCTAGGGGCGCATATTCACTTTTTACTATCAGTATTATAATAGAAAATTGCATTTTAAAAGTGCATAAATTCTGCTTTTTAAGTCACCTTTTTTAAATATCCTAGCGGGGGGTTGTAGGGGGGTTGGCAATGAAACCCCCCTACCTGATATCAAAAACACTATGTGACGCAGTAGCGGCACTCCGGTTTAATAAAAAATGCTATGTGAGCGAAGCGAACACTTTTTTATTGCGATTTATCCACAGGTTAGCGGTAAATTATTCACAAGCTGCTGCTTCTTGATAGCGTGTAGAGTTACCCACCCCTGCCTCCGCCAGCGTTAACGGGTTCGCGCTTTGGCAGGCATGGATAACTCTCCTTTTTTATATTTATAAGAAGAGAAAATTATTAACTTATTGTTTTATAACAATTATTTTTTCTAAAAATTCCGCGATTTGCGGAAAAAATTCCGCGATTTGCAAAATAAATTCCCATTTTTAGCTTGAATAATTTGGAAAAAAGTTTTATTGATTTGGAAATAAATTCCAGAAATGGGGGGTAGAAATGCGGAACTTTTTAGAGCCTTTAGATGAAAAACACGGAATACCCATTTATCTTTCTAACCCTAGTATTCCTGATGTTGCAGAAATAAAGAAGGGGAAACGCGCTCAAATCGGGACAGAAACCAAAGGGTTAGTAGTTGATACAAGTTCAGGTGAAATTTTAGGTCATGGCGGCGCAATCGCTTATGAATGGGAGGAAGTAGATAAAGAACGATTTGTCAAACTTTACCTTTCAGGATTGAAGCAGGCGGCAGGGCTTAAGAAAGCGGGTTTATCGGTCTTTGAACTGGTTTATAACCACTTAAGAAACAGAAAAGAGCAAGATACTGTGCCGCTTGATGTCAAAACTTCAGGGCTTGCAAAGACTACCTATTACTCAGGCTTACGCGAACTCTTAGAGAAGCAGTTTCTCTTTAGAAGTCCAAACCCTGGGCTGTTCTTTGTGAACATCCGGTTTATGTTCAATGGGGATAGGCTGGCTTTTGTCAAGGGGTATAAACTTAAAAGTAGCACTGCAAATAATCAAAATCAGCCGCAACTGCCAGGGTTTGAGTAAAGTAACTAGCTTTGAACCGCCAGCCCAGCCAGCCCCTTAAACCAGCCCCCAAACCTGACAACGCCTTACACCTGCCAGCCCAAATACTATAAAACTTGACATAGGGGATGTTTTTATAAATAGTTGCTTCTCCTTATTTATTTAAACCAGCCCCATGAGCCAGCCCATGAGCCTTACACTCTACCAAGCTGCAAAAGAAGTAGGACGCACCAAAGCTACTTTGCAAGAAGCGATTAAAAAAGGTAAGATTTCTGCCAAGAAAAATGAGCACGGACAGTATGAGATTGAGCCAGCAGAATTATTTCGTGTTTATCCTCCTGCCCCTGCGCCAGCCCCTGAACCTGACAACGCCTTACACCACCAGCCCCAAGACCAGACAGGAAAAATTAAGGAACTTGAGCTACAGCTTGACGCTGCCAGTGATATGAGAAAACAGCTTGAAGCGCGGATTGAGGATAAGAACGCGGAAATTGACAGATTGAATAATCAGAACATGCGGCTCACCGCTCTACTGCCTGCCCCTGCTGCACTTGTTGAGCCTAATACACCTTTCTTTAAGCGGTGGTTTGGTAAGGTGAAGTAACTTTATGCTTTAGTAGTTACTGGTTCAGCGTCTTTGTTCTCTTTTATAGAAGAAGAACAAAGACGCTGAACCAAAGTTACTTTCTTTTACTAGTTGGTTTATATAAACGCTTCCAGCCGTTTGGTAGCAATAGCATGATAGTTGCTGTCCAGTTCCATGCCTAAGTAGCTGCGCCCTATCATACGCGCCGCAAGTAAGGTAGTGCCGGAACCTGCGAAAGGGTCTAATACCAGTCCTTTCGGGGGGCAAAACGTCTCAATCAGCGGCAGGAGGATAGGAACGGGTTTTTGGGTCGGGTGCAGTTTATTGCCGCTGTACGTCCACTCAATCACGTCTCCAATGGTATGATGCGGCAGGGCAGGCTTGCCCTTCACCAGCAAATGGGCGCATTCATGCTGGTTACGCACAAAGTTTTTAGAAGAGGTATAGCGCTTAGGAAACGTGAAATGCCCTGCGATGCGAAAGCCCGCGCTGCGGTAAGCTTCTATGAATTTATCCGCGTGTTTATAACCGTAGAAAGAGACGCAAAAGCTGTTATCCCGTAAAATCCGGTACATACCGCAAAAGGCAGGCTTGAGCCATGCGGCATTGTTATCATTAGGAACTTTGCGCCCGTCCCGTGATGTGTAGTTGATAAGGTAGGGCGGATCGGTGAGGATAAAGTCCACGCTGCGGCTAGGGACATGCGCCATAATCTGAACGCAATCGCCATGAATTAGGGTATTGCGGCGGATAGTGATAGATACGTTGCTTGTGGCTGGGGTGGTAAGGGTGGTATTCATGCTTGCTACTCCTTAGTGGGTTTAGGGTTGATGTCTTCAACATCAACCCTTGCCACGTGGCGAACGCGGGGTAGCAGAGTGCAAGGGTTAGCATTCCTGCTTGCAGGAATTTTGGGGGTACCGCCGCGCAGGGCGCGGTGGGGGAGCCAAAACCCGTCAGGGTGCGCCCTTGCACGGCGCGAGGGCAGCGCCCTTAGTAAAAGAAATTAGCTGCAAAATATTTGGTGTATTTAATGCAGATACCAAATTTTTTGAGCACTAAGTAAGAAGCAACTTACCGCTCTTTATTTTTATTAGTAGCTTCTTGTCTTCTGCTCATAACTCCATCCTGCATCTTGGTATTGGGAGTTATGTTATTACTATTATCAACAAACTCTGGCTCTGATAATAGTGCAGCCTGTGTTCGCGCTTCAGCAGCATGGGGTTCTGCGGTTTTGTCTTTGTCTTTCACAAGCTGGGTAATTCCTCCGACAAGTGTTCCAAGCATAGTGAACATGCTATAGATTGATTGTTGGAATATGCTTGGCGGATACTCTGCTGCTGTCTTAAAATACTTGTTTATCCATTTATTATTAGCAATCTTTTCTTGAGGCAACGTATGCCCCATCACTATTCCGGTCATCAATCCCCAGAAGGAGCCTGCCATTATATATTTATAATTTTCAAAGGTGAATTGCTTCTTAGGGGCTTCTGCCAAAGCCTCTGGCTTCATCCGTGCAAACTCTTTCTCTTCTTTGGATTGCATACTATTCCTTCGAGTAGTAGATGCACCAGTCTATCAATGTTGACATAAAAATACTACATGAAATTTTTGTAGTCTTTTTATTTCATACGGGCTTGGGCTTGTGAACGGAAGTGTGCTGTAGCGAGTCTACCAGTATTCATGATTGGCTGACCCTCGCGTTGTGTGTGCGAAATGTGCTTATCCCAAAAACTTCCAATTAAACTGGCAAACATTGAAACACTGCCGCAGTGATGGCTTAATTCTAAAGCAAGCCGCTTTGCCTCTTCTCCCTCTACATAGTGATGTATCAGAAAAGAACCAATGGAAGCTATTAGAGCGTCTTTACTTAGTGTCTGAAAATAATCTCCGATATTATGCATCCATGTCATAGCCTGCGCTTTGGTGTGGGTTTCCACATGGGGCATTTCACCTAATTTGAAGTGATGATCAACCACAGCATCATGGTAATCCGTCCATTGATGGGAAGGTTCTCTGTCATAGGAAATACGAGGCTTAATAATATCCCGAGATGACATATCTACTCTCCAGGTAAAACTAGAATGATTGAAGGCAAAAAAAATACTAGTATGGTCTATGCACGCTTTCTACTGTCCAAACGTAACGAGGACTTTTTACAAACGTATTAGCCATCGTCGTGGTGCGATTGCATAAGTTCCAATGCTGCCCCTATCACCCCACCGCCAGCAAATCCTGGTAAAAATGTGGCTGCCCAACCTTTACCCGTTTTCTTCCTGTCTTGGAATGCGCAAGTGTCACATTCGTAGACATTTTCCAAGCCATTCCTTGCAACATAGTTAAATGCTTTTTCTTGATTGCATACAGGACAATGTTGTTTCATAGGTTCTCCTTAAGCAACATCTAGCCAGACGGCTCTTTAATAGAATTTAACAGCCTTCCTGGTAAGGCGAAAAAATGCGTACAAAATGTACGCAAAATCATTGAAAAATTGCTACGACTGTACTTTATTATTCTCTTGTCACTAAAAATTAAGGCTGTAAATATTCATTTGGTATGCTTCAAATACTCCTTACCCTAAAGCCAAGAGAAGCATTCCTGCTACATCTTTAACCTTTGTCAAGAACTTATAAAAGCAGAATTTTTGATAGTCTTCACATCTTCCATAGAAGCAGTTAAATGCATTTCTAAAGCAGCTTTTATTTTTCTAAAGCTTCCTTCCAGGCAAGCAGAAAATAATTCTTCGTGATAAGAATATGAAATATTCCGACGCTTTGTAAGGTAGGCAATTTCAAGATGGGGTATCCACAACTCAAAAAAACCTATATATGCCACCTGTTGTAAAAAAACAGCGTTTCTTTTGGGTATATCAGTACTGCCAAACGTAATTTTGGTATGAAGCATTCTATCTGCAAGGCTTCGGGAGTTAGAGTCCTCATTTTTAAAGCTATTTTTATATAGCTTATGAATACTCTTTATTTCATCCATTAATTCCTGATTATTATGCCCTTCTATGAAAGAACCAACAGAATTGATTTCAAACTCAAACCGTTCTTCTAAAAGCTTAGGAAAACTGTCAATGTCTGGAGGAAATAGCGCTAATATCGGCATCTCAAGCTTTTGAGATAACTTTTCCCTGGTGTCAGGGGTAAGCGCGGCTATTCCATATTCAATTTTTTGCAGGTGTTTACGCGATACCCCAACCAGATCAGCCAGTTCCTGTTGCGTTATATCTCTTTTATCTTTATCGCGCTGTTTTCTAACAATAGCACCGTACATTTTTTTACCAGACGATATTTCTGAGCACATATGCTGTTCGTTTTATCTCTGTGTCTTATTCTGATACTATAAACCTACGAGGGACGTATCACTTTATCCCTGTTGGGTTTCCTTGCGCGGTACTTTCCACATCAACCATGCATGAAAAACGTTTTTTACTTGCAGTGTGCCAGGGCATTACCCGTTTTCCTCTTGGATATTTATATCTTCAACACTTAGGACATTTACCTTATCTATATCAACTTTTAGATTTTCTAATTCAGGATTTTCTTCTGTATCCAGTAGAATTGGGGCTACTAATTCAGCGTATTTTATCTTGTCTCCATAGGAGCGCCAAACAATACTTGCATTTAAGTGAAACACCTGAGTAGCACCAATTTTTTTAATTCCTATAAATTGGGATTCTTTTAGTAGAACAATCGCACGGTGCACAGTGGTACGGCTTTTTCCCGTTACCTTCATTAAAAGCGATTGCGGGCAAGCAACCGCGTTATAACTGCTCATATGTTCTAATAGAAACAAAAAAATTTCCGTAGCGACTGGGTTTAAAGATGTCAGCTTTCTCAAGTTAGCAACTTCCCTGTCGCTTAGCTGCGTAAATCCGCTTCTGGTATAAGGACTTTTTTTCCGCTCCTCTGCTTCCTTTTCCTGCTGCTTGTCTTGGGTTGCATAGTCTCTTACTCTTGCTTCACCGTCTCGTAATAACTCACGTTGTCCAGGGGTTAGCATATCTACACCCTCATTTTCCTTATCTTTGCGTGTGGGCATCTTGTATCTTACGATGAAACATTGTTTTCTTATTATAAAAAAAATGTTTCATTTGGAATGATTTTCCTCTTGAGAAAATGAAACATCGATGTTTCACCCCATGCAATATATCAGTGTTTACTAATATTGATTAAGTATAAAAAGCTATAAAATTTGTACATAAATGTTTCACCCCATGAAACATACAGGTTGCATGGGGTGAAACGTTCTTAACAAATCTTAATCAATAAAACTTTTGTATAATACGGGTTTCAGCGATTTCGTTTTTCTTTCTCTCTTTTCTCTCTATCTTTATTATCTTTCTTTCTATATCAACGTGTTGGAAGACGCAGAAACGGAGTTTTAAAATACGGGTCTTGAACGAAGTCTAAAAGCGTGTTGGTAGAGCGGGATTGTGGTAAATGCACCGTCAAATAGTATTTGTACTTATTTGCTGCCCTCTATGCGTTTCTTTTGAAGTTGCATCAGCGCTTGGGATACCCGCGCCATGCCAGCCGTGGGGATACCGTTAATTTTTGGCTGCAAGTTCTTTGCTTTTTGCTCAAGCGCCTCCTCGGTCATCCGCATCGCGCGGGACTCCAGACGGCCATCATATTTATCGTCCATCGCTTTTTCTGCGCCGATCTGATATTCCGTCTCTACGAAAGTAAGGCAAAGAGCGGATGTGCTAAGCCATGTCCCTAGTTGCCAGTGCCCTGTGACAGTGAGTATCCCTGCTAGTACCACCAATAGCAGCGGTTCTATTACCCGTTGCATGGTTAGCTCGTCAAATGGGTACACTTGAACGGAGCGGATGCGCCTGGTGTAAAAGTGCAGCATCGGTAGTTTGAGAGGACGCTTTGAGCGCATCAGCCACATTAAATGGCTATCGCCGCGCGCACGTGTGTGGAGTTGCAAGTCTATGGGGATATCCGGCTCGGTTAGCTCCCTTGCGACGTGGTAATGATAAATGGCTAATATCCCCATCGCTACTGCAAAAAGTCCCATCATTTTATCGCCAGGAAACTTGTTGCCGAACCACGCGACAAAGTTAAAGCAGCCGGATAGCGACGCTAAAACTATAAATAGAAACTGGAAGATCCAGCCGCGCATCACCCGCTTGCCAATGCGGTATCTAAGAAAGACCAGAACGCTATTGCTTTGTATCCAGCATACGAAATAAATAACGCTGCGCACCTCTCTAGTGATAAAGAAATCACTAGGGTCATCATAGGCGTTAGGTTGTCTCTCGCCCCTGGAATTAGTGGGGATGATTTTTTTTCCTTTGCTGATATCTTCCTCCCCATCGTCATCGTCTCCTAATGCGTCAAAGTTGTCTGGCGAAACGAACATAAGCTTACATTGGTTCCTGTTGAGTTGAAAATTTCTGGCCGGAGCACGTAGCCGGTTACTATGCAGTTATTTTTAGTGCCGCCGCGCTTGAGGAAGCCGAACTCCCCGCTAACGATTTGGTGGCGTTCTTCTTGCGTGGTGCTGTTGCTTGTGCTCACGTTATTTGCATTGCTGTAGCTAAAGGAATCAGTTCCCTTTTCGGTCAGCATTTTACCGATAGCATTAGAGGCGAATAGGTTTGTTTCCGGGCTGGAATTGTAAAAAAAATACTTAGTGGAGAGGTTCTGCAAGTAGTCGTCAACCTGGTCGGGACTGTGAAAATTCATCGCCTGCATGTAGCCGCCTATGCCCTGCTCCAGGTAAACATTAATGCCTCGGTTACTGCGCACTTCCCTAAAATACTGGCTGTCAAAGGGGTGCGCAAAGGCGTGTGCTTCGTCCACCCATAGCACTGTCGGGCGCAATGAGGAAGCATCTGAAAATTTTCTTGCCAGAACTCTTCTCTGGTAAGAAAATTTGAAGGTGAATTGCGCCATCCTGCCTGCATTATGGTAGATGTTCGTAGGCAAGGACAGGATAACGATTTTACCGTGTTCTATTACATCGTCCGGCGTTACACTTGACTCGCCGGAAAGGATATAGCGCACAGGTTCCTCTGCCGTGAAAGCATCCGCCAGCACGGCAAACATCACATCAATGGAACTACGTGGTTTTACATCTAGCGTGGCATAATCCTTTGTCCAAAAATTTAGAATGCGTGAAAAATCTACCTTAGGGAGGTTGCCTTGTTCCATCTGCGCTTCTGCTTCGCAGATACATTGCCAGCACGTGCTGTTAGCTACCCATGCTTCACTGCTTATGTCCTCTGGCTGGGTCGGGGCGGAAAGCTGGATTTCGCGTAGCAGGGCAACCGATAAAGAACGGCCAGCGTATTTGGCAGTATCAATGCAGTGACGTAGCAATCTTTCAAACTGGTCATTCCAGAAGCGCTCCCCTTCGCCGCCGCTGCGCTCGCCCTCCTTACGCGATAACACTTTGGCGCAATCGCTTAAGTAGGTCGTGACGGAGGTAGTACCCTGTCCTGGTCGGCTTGCTTCGTACTGCAGGGGGTTAAAACGGTGGCGGGTGATGACGCCGTTTACATCTTCCCCGATCACAATTACGTCTTTCTCCCGTCCGGCGCTGGCGGCAATCTTACGCGCCAGGCGCACTTCGTCCGGTTTAGCGCATAGCCACACAAAACCGCAATCCAGCAACATAAGACACTGTGCGACAGTGGCAAGTGAACTGGTTTTTCCGCTGCCTGCCGCGCCGAATACTGCAATACCTGTAAAGCAGTCGCCTAGCGTTAACCAGTCGCCATGTCCAGTTAAATCCATCAATTGTGTGCTGCTATCCCACTTGTGGATAAATGGCGCTTCTATTTCTTTCGCCTGTTGCTTTCGCGGGAAAGGAACAGAGGAAGATGAAGTAATTAACCGCTTGATATTGATATTATTAAAAAAAGACATAACTGCCTTTTTTCGTAACTAGTGAATTACTTTATTACTATACCAACATTTTCTTAAAATGAGGAAATAAATAGGTAAAACTTTTGATAGTTTTATTAAAAATAATTAAATTAAAAGTTGGTTAGTATATGCTATTATTTTTGATAAAATGGTTAACAAAAGTCTGCATTTTGGAACTTCGGTTATTAGTAGAAGCAAGTCTAAACCAGATAATGCAGTAGCTGCCTGCGCGTATCGTTCTGGCAAGAATTTACATGATGAGAAATTGGATAAAACGCATAATTACAGTAATAAAAAAGGTATTATTTCAGCGGAAATCTTCGCGCCGGAAAACGCCCCTGACTGGATGCATGAAAATAACTGGTCGCGGTTTGGCAATGAAATTGAAAAAGCGGAAGATGGACATAACCGCAGAAATAGCGCAGTGCTGGCTAAAGACTTTCAGGTGGCAGCACCACGGGAATTATCGCGTGAACAGAACTGGCAGCTAGCGCAGGAGTTCTCCAAGAAAATCAATTCGCGCGGGTTAGCGGTGGCGACGGCTTACCATGAAACGAAAGCCAGCGACGGCAAGGATAATCCACACTTTCACTTCATGGTGCCGATGCGCGAAGTTGATGAGAATGGTTTCGGCAAGCGCTACCGTAAATTAGACGGGGTGAGGAAAGGTCAAAAAGCTGACCCTACAAGATATGGTGAGCAAAGCGAGATGATGAAGCTTAGGCGCGAATATTATCAATGCGTCAATAAAGCGCTTAAGGAAGCAGGGATAAAAGACGTTTACTATAGTCCTGAAAAGCAGGAAGGGAAAAAGCCACACTGGCATAAAGGTAAAAACCAGGCAGCGCTAGAAAAACAGGGCGTTAAGACCCGCGTGATTAAACATAATGAGCGGGTGGATATAGACAACACGCTGGAAGAACGCTACGGGAGG
>NZ_JCACKO010000062.1:0-29612 GCF_059505445.1 Brasilonema angustatum
CTCCAAATGATTATCATTCTTGCTTTGGGTGATTTTATTGCTTGGAAGTCCCTAATTGCTCAAGAGCAAATCTATATTGATTTAAATACTACATCACTTGCTGAACCAGAAAGATGTCTTATCTTCCGTGACGAACAAACTGCTAGTGCTTACAGATTAATGGTTGAACAACCAAGTGTAAGTCTTGCGGCTATCTCTGCTGTAATCAATGTTGTTACTGGCACGACTGTTAGTTGGGACGGCAAAGGTTTAAATATCATCCATGTTGGCGAAACAGAGGTTACACTTGGCGCAGAAAATAATCAGTTAATTGAACTCAAAAAAGCTATATTTGAGAATCTGGTTCGCCAAGGAAAAATCACTAGTCTCCAAACACCAGAAAAAACAGCTATTAGCACAGAATCTTGGCAGCGATTTTATCAAGCTAGTCCTGAAGACCAAGCAGAAGCTCTTGAACGCTACAAAACTATCGAACCTTACTTAAACGGACATCCCCCAGAAAACGAAACAATACCAGCCCGTACCATTCGTCACTGGAAAGCTAAATATCTAACTGCACTTCAAAAATACGGTTGTGGCTACATTGGGCTTTTGTCTCATCGCAGTGCCAAAGGTAATCGTCAGCGTAAGCTACCCGAAGACACCTTAGCAATTATGGAGAAATTTATTTTAGAAGATTATGAAACTCTTAAACAAAAAAGAATGTGGGAGGTTTACGGGGCTTTAGTTCGAGCTTGCGAACAATCTGGTGTAATTGCTCCGAGTTACAAAGCATTTACTCAAGAAGTAAAACGCCGTGCTGGTTACGAGCAGACTAAAAAACGCCAAGGTCGTCGTGCCGCTTATCAGCATGAATCCTTCTATTGGGAGCTTACTACAACTACCCCAAGACACGGCGATCGCCCCTTTGAAATTGGACATATAGATCATACTCAGTTAGATGTAGAGCTAGTTTGTTCTCGTACAGGTCGCAATCTTGGCAGACCTTGGGCAACATTTCTCGTAGATGCTTATTCACGGCGATTGCTAGCAGTTTACCTAACGTTCGACTCACCCTCATATCGTTCTTGCTTAATGGTGCTAAGAATTTGTGTCAAGGGTCATGGTAGGCTTCCCCAAATCGTAGTCGTAGATAACGGTACAGAGTTTCACAGCGTTTACTTTGAGACACTACTAGCTACTTTTGAATGTACAAAAAAGCAAAGGCCCCCAGCCAAAGCTCGTTTTGGTTCGGTTTGCGAACGCTTATTTGGAACTTCCAATACTCAATTTGTCCATAACTTACTCGGTAATACACAAATAACTCGTAACGTCCGCCAAGTTACCAAGTCAGTTAACCCTAAAAATCAAGCTGTATGGACACTTGGTTTACTTTATGAATATCTTTGTGCTTGGGCTTACGAAGTTTACGATACAGACGAACATCCGGCACTTTTCCAAAGTCCGAGGGATGCGTTTGCTGCGGGTATGGCGATTGGTGGCAGTCGGGTTCACCGCATGATTCCTTACGATGAAAACTTTCAGATTCTTACCCTACCTACAACCTCAGAGGGAAAAGCAAAAGTTCAAGCTGGACGCGGCGTAAAAATTAACTCAATCTACTACTGGTCTAATAGTTTCCGCGACCCCCAAATTGAAAATACCTCTGTTCAAATAAGATATGACCCGTTTAATATTGGTATCGCTTACGCCTTTGTTCGAGGACACTGGGTAGAGTGTATTTCTCAATATTATGCAGAACTTCAAGGTCGCTCAGAAAAAGAATTGAAGTTAGCTAGTGCTGAGTTACGCAAACGCTCCTCAAATCATGCACAACAATCTAAAGTTTCGGCTAAGAATTTAGCAGAATTTTTAGCATCGGTAGAAGCTCAAGAAGCTCTATTAGAACAGCGTTCTTATGATGCAGAAGTTAAGGAAGTCTTTAGGGTAATCGAGGGCGGAAAAGCTACAACAAGCCGCGACGAACAACCAAAGGTTATTCAAGTTCCTTTTGGCAATACCGATTCTCAAGCGGATGAAGATGAAGCAATTGTCTTAGAAACACTTGTAGTTTATGAGGAGTTTTAATTATGACAAGACTTAATGGATTTCCTCTTGAACTCCTCAAACTACCTGCTCCAGAAAGGCTTGCCTACTTTGAGAATTACACCGTAGCGCATCCTCGACTTAAAGAAGTCTATGAAATTCTCATGCGAACAATTGCCGAACCCGCAGGGGCATCATTTATCTTTGTTTACGGTGCTAGTGGTGTTGGTAAAACAACTTTGCGACTCCGCGTTGAGCAGAAATTAATAGAACTAGCATTACCTAAACTGGAAAGCGATCGCGGTCGTGTTCCTGTTGTTGGTGTTGAAGCTGTAGCCCCAGAATCAAGAAACTTCAACTGGAAGGATTACTACACACGCGCCTTAATCGCCTTAGAAGAACCCTTAATCGATCACAAGTTTGATTACAGTGTGCGTGGTATCTATCGCGATAATTTCGGAAAAATTAATATTGAGTCGAAAGTAGTTGCACCTGCTCTACGCAGAGCTTTAGAAAATGCTCTCATCCACCGTCATCCAGACGTATTTTTTGTAGATGAAGCACAACATTTTGGCAAGATGGCAAGCGGATACAAGCTACAAGATCAATTAGACTGCCTCAAATCTGTGGCAAATATGACAGGCATTTTGCACTGTCTATTAGGAACATACGAACTACTTACATTCCGTAATTTGAGCGGTCAACTCTCACGTCGTAGTGTCGATATTCATTTTCGCCGTTATTGTGCTGACAATCCAGAGGATGTACAAGCTTTCAAAAGTGTATTATTAACTTTCCAGCAGCAGATGCCACTTGCAGAAACTCCAGATTTAGTTAGTCATTGGGAATATTTTTATGAACGGACTTTAGGATGTGTTGGCATACTAAAAAATTGGTTAACACGCGCTCTTAAAGATGCTCTCGATAGAGAAGCAGCAACCGTTATACTCAAAGACTTACAAAAACGCGCTTGGTCGGTTGCTCAATGCCAGAGGATGTTCAAAGAAATTCAAGAAGGCGAACGACAATTATCTGAAACGGAAACAGACGTACAAAACTTACGCTCTGCTCTAGGACTTGGAGCAAAGACAATTGCACAGCCAGAAGAAACCCCAAAAACTACTCGTCCGCCAGGAAAAGTTGGCAAACGCAACCCCAAAAGAGATCCTATTGGAGTGCAACAAGATGTTAGCTAATGGATTAGTAACATACGAATGTTGGGATTTAAAAAAGCTTTCTATTCCATCTCGCAGTCGGTTGTATCGGTTAGATCCTATTGGTATTGGCACTCCATTAGTGGAAAGCTTAACTGGTTATATATCTCGACTAGCAGAAGCTCATTGTGTTAATCCAGGGGTTTTAATGGAGAAGGAACTCGCAACGCTTGTTAACAAAGAGTATGGAGGTGCCAATTTACACAGAATATATAATTACACTACCGCACTCAACGGTAGCGGTGTCATGGCAATGGACTTAGTTCAAGCTCTACAGAAATTAACACTCCGTGACGATTTATGCTTTCTCACTTTACTAACTTGGTACAAACTATTCCCTTCTAGAAATTTACTGCGCCCTGTTCAGGCTTGGTGTCCGAGTTGTTATCAAGAATGGTACGAGAAAAAACAATTAATTTATGAGCCTTTACTTTGGTTGCTAGATGTAGTAAAAATATGCCCCTATCACCACCATAAATTAATTTTTGAGTGTCCTCATTGTCATCAAAAAAACACTACGCTGGCTTGGCGATCGCGACCAGGATATTGTTCAAAATGTGGAGAGTGGTTAGGACTGATTCTTGGGATAGAATCAGCCAATAGGAACGCTTTAAAAAAAAATGAGCTAGAACAGAGAATATGGGCTGCTAAGACTATTGGAGAATTAATTGCTGCTACTCCATATTTGAATGATGCTCTATCTTCTACTGCAATCGCTCTTACTCTATCTAAGTGGGTTGAGCAAATTGCAAAAGGAAATATAGCTGAATTTGCTCGTCAGATTAATATTCCCAGAAATACAGTTTGGCTCTGGTGTAAAGGTAAAAATTTACCTTCTCTTGAAGCACTGACAAATATTTGTTACTGTTTTGGAGTATCAATTCTAAGCTTTTTGACCGAAGAAACTAATAATTTATCTCTCTCAAGGAAATTGGTAGCAACTGAAGTTAAAACCACATCATTAAGAACAAGGAGTAAGCCATTTAATGCTGAGAGAGTCAAATCCTATCTAGAAGTGCTACTCACAAATGATGAGTCTCCTCCTTTATCTATGGAGGAGGTAGCTAGGCAGTTAGGAGTTGATAGAAGAACGATTTACAAACATTTTCCAGATTTGTGTCGTGCTATTTCTGCGAGGTATGTCAGCTATCAGAAAGATTACCATAAGAAAATAATAGAAGAATGCTGCCAGGAAGTGCGACTAGTTGCTTTTGAGCTACATAATCAGGGTAAATATCCTACTGAGTCTGCTGTTTCAGAGCTAGTTTCCAAACCAGGGTACTTCCGATACAAAAAAGTTAGATTAGCTCTTAAAGAAGCAAATCGTGAACTTGAGTTACGAAGCTTAAAAATTACCCATAAATTGGAACCATAACTTTGCCGCCTTCTATTAGAAGCATAAGCTTGCCATTGCGGCAAAGTTATGGGTAAAGTCACACGTTCCCTGTTCCCTGTTCCCTGCTATATATATGGAGCTAAGCGGATTCGAACCGCTGACCCCCTCAATGCCATTGAGGTGCTCTACCAACTGAGCTATAACCCCGCACAATAACGCATTTGTAATTGTACTTTAACAATCTGCTATTTGTCAATCCCCACTGCTCGTTAATTGTTAATGAGTGCCATAAGCCATTAGCCGATGGCAATGACTAACTTAAGAGACTTGCAGCAAGTAGCTTATACAATGCCCCATCAGGAAGTAAACCACTAACATAGCCGCAGCTGCTATGGCAACGAGTGTACCAGCTAACATTAGAGAAAATTCTTTGCTTTCATATGCTCTTTCCATCAAATGCAGCGACCAAGCTACTAGCGCCACATCAAATACTAAAATTGGTATCAACATATGTCTTAAATTTATTAATTATTGTTAACTTATATTAACACTGTTTCCAAAAATTGTCTTGAACTACTCCTTGGGTTGCTTGACAAAGAGTTGCAACTTGGGGTTACATTCTGACAGGAACATGGCGATCGCGTAGATAAGTCTTGACTTCAGCTACGCTTAACTGTCCGTAATGTAAAAGTGAGGCAAGTAATGCTGCTTCTGCTTGAGCTTCTGTGAGTGCGGTATAGATATGTTCACAATTGCCTGCACCGCCAGATGCAACGACCGGAATTTGTACAGATTGAGCGATCGCCCGAGTTAACTCTATGTCATAACCAGCTTGAGTACCATCAGCATCCATACTTGTTACTAGCAGTTCTCCTGCACCGCGTTTTTCGACTTCTTGCGCCCAAAACAGGGCATCAATGCCAGTATTTTCTCTACCACCTCGCACAAAAACATCCCAACCTGGGTGATTGGGGTCTAGTCGTCGTCTGGCATCAATTGCAACGACTATACATTGGTTTCCAAAACGGTCACTCGCTCGATTAATAAAATCTGGGTCGCGTACCGCCGTAGAATTAATACTAACCTTGTCTGCTCCAGCTCGTAAAAGATTTTTAACATTTTCTAAGGATTGGATCCCACCACCGACAGTGAGGGGAATAAAGACCTGTTCAGCAGTTCGGTACACCACGTCGATAATAGTGTCGCGGTCTTCATGAGTGGCTGTAATATCTAGAAACACTAACTCATCTGCCCCGGCATCGTTGTAAACCTTTGCCAGTTCTACTGGATCGCCTGCATCCCTCAAGTTAACAAAGTTAACTCCTTTAACAACTCGTCCTGCCTTCACATCCAGACACGGTAAGATTCTTTTAGCTAGCATGAGTAGTTTTACACTCCTGTGAAAATTATCTAAAACTGAAATTTTAAATTTGCCAGAGTATTACAGAAACAACATTTTCGCACGTGAACAGGGGTTCAGGGAAATAACAGTATGAGGGAAAATGTAAAGTGTAGGTCGTGAATCTGTGTATTGTGAACTTGGATTGTGAACACTCAATACTTATTCACCCTACACCCTACCGTTTTACGCTCAACACTGCAAAAGTCGTATATCCAAAATCAATAGCAGTCATTATGGCGATTATCTCCTCAAAAAAACAGCCCCAAGAACCCAACAAAGAACCAAAGCAGCGTCGTGAGGTGGCGAAAGCGCCTCCTAAAGAGAATCTTTTGCAACCTGAAGCAGCTATTGATGAAGGTAAGCAAGAAGAAAGTATACGCCCACAACGATTTGCTGACTATATCGGGCAGAAAGATTTAAAGGACGTGCTAGATATTGCGATTAAAGCTGCCAAGTCTCGGGGTGAGGTGCTGGATCATCTACTGTTGTATGGTCCTCCAGGATTGGGGAAAACCACAATGGCTATGATACTGGCGTCTGAGATGGGAGTTAATTGCAAAATTACGAGTGCACCAGCTTTGGAACGTCCCAGAGATATTGTCGGGCTATTGGTGAATCTCAAGCCAGGAGATGTTTTGTTTATTGATGAAATTCATCGTCTGTCGCGGATGAGCGAAGAAATTTTATACCCAGCAATGGAGGATTATCGCTTAGATATTACTATTGGTAAAGGTTCTAGCACCAAAACTCGCAGCTTACCACTATCAAAATTTACCTTGGTTGGGGCAACAACTCGTGCTGGGGCGTTGAGTTCACCGTTGCGCGATCGCTTTGGCTTAATTCAAAAACTCAGATTTTATGAAGTTGATGAACTGAGTAAAATTGTCTTACGCAGCGCTCAATTACTCCAAACGAATATCACTGAAGATGGTGCAGCAGAAGTTGCTCGTCGTTCGCGGGGAACACCACGTATTGCTAATAGATTACTTAAAAGAGTCCGTGATTATGCGCAAGTCAAATCATTCCAGGAGGTGAATGAACAGGTTGCAGCAGAAGCATTGCAACTATTTCAAGTCGATCCTTGCGGTTTAGATTGGACAGACCGTCGGATGTTGAGTGTGATTATTGAACAGTTTAATGGTGGTCCGGTGGGATTGGAAACAATCGCTGCAGCAACGGGTGAAGATACACAAACGATTGAGGAAGTGTATGAACCATATCTGATGCAGATTGGCTATTTAAGCCGGACGACCCGTGGTAGAGTGGCGACACCCACAGCTTACAAGCATTTAGGTTTTAAACCACCAAATGAACAGTTATCGTTGTTACCGTAATTTGATTTTGGGGATTGCAAAATTTATGTTCTTGTTTGCAAGTTCCAGAAAACTTGGATCAAGGCTTGCAGGTTGAGTCAGTTCTCGTCATGATTAATTTTGGATTAGGACTTACGCAAAAATAACGCAATTGTTGTCATTGCGACCAAAAGGAAGCGATCACCCTTTGGGTGGCTCCCCGCTGGAGCATCGCAAAGCCTTATTTTTCACGAGTGCGTAAGTCCTATGAATTTGGAACCGCAGATGGACGCAGAGAAACGCAGATGATGAGACTAATTATTATTTTTCTAAGTCTGTTGCTGGTGTTTGGGTGGGGTGAGGTTGCCATAGCAGAAACGAAATCCCCCAATTTCACTCCAGAACAGTTACAGCAAGGCGATGAGTTAGCGAATAAGGCAATTGCCGCTACTAATAAAGGTGATTTTGGCACGGCGGAACGGTACTGGACGCAAATTCTTGAGCAATTTCCCGATAATGCAGCGGTTTGGAGTAACCGAGGAAATACTAGAGTTAGTCAAAATAAGTTGCAAGAAGCACTCGCAGATTATAATAAGGCGGTAGAATTAGCTCCGAATGTGACTGACCCCTACTTGAATCGTGGTACGGCGTTGGAAGGTCTGGGAAAATGGGATGAGGCGATCGCAGATTATAATCACGTTCTAGAACTTGACCCCAAAGATGCAATGGCATATAACAATCGAGGAAATGCCTATGCTGGTTTGAGGAAGTGGGAAGAGGCGATCGCCGACTACAAAAAATCCAATGAAATTGCCCCGAATTTTGCCTTTGCCCGTGCGAACTATGTCCTTGCCCTTTATGAAACTGGTAAAGTAGACGAAGCAATTCGGGAAATGCGGAACATTCTCCGTAAATATCCTAATTTTGCAGATGTACGTGCTGCTATTACTGCAGCCTACTGGGTAGAAGGAAAACAAGGTGAGGCGGAGAGTAACTGGGTGTCAGCAGTTGGACTCGATGCGCGTTACAAGGATATCGACTGGGTGACGAATATTCGCCGATGGCCCCCTAGTTTAGTAACGGCTTTGGATAAGTTTTTGACACTCAAGTAAAATATGTGTTTGGCAGAAGGTGCCATTACCAAAAGTAGGTTAATTTTGCAAGCCTTCTGTCAAAAAATTGCGATTTCTTTATATTTGTGCTGTATCAAAGCAAGTGCATAAGTTGATTTCATTTGCACCTAGTAAATAGATAAGGGGTTTTGACTTTAACCGTCACAAATAAGCGTGCGTTCATCAAAGATGGCAGGAATTTCAGTACAACGACTATTTCACAGTAGCAATAATTAGGTATTATGAATCGAGTCAAAGATAAAGTTGCAATTATTACAGGTGCAGCACGAGGTATTGGTGGAGCAACAGCTCTACTTTTAGCAAAAGAAGGAGCCAAGGTTGCTGTCACAGATATTCTTGTGGATGAAGGTAAAACATCAGTACAAGAAATTCATAGTCATGGCGGAGAAGCTGATTACTGGCATTTAGACGTTTCCCAAGAAACTCAAGTCAAGCAAGTATTTGCTGAAGTTTACCGCAAGTGGGGAAAAATCGATATTTTAGTCAATAATGCAGGAATCGCTGGTATCAATAAACCCACTCATGAGATTTCTGAAGAAGAATGGAACACAGTGATGGCAGTTAATACAAATGGGGTTTTTCTTTGTACTAAACACGCCATCACTTATATGCTAAACACAGATGGTGGTAGCATTATCAATCTGTCCTCGATTTTCGGGCTGGTTGGTTCGCCTAGTGTACCACCCTACCATGCAGCTAAAGGTGCGGTACGTTTGATGACTAAAGCGAATGCAATACAATATGCGAAAAATAATATTCGCTTTAATTCTATTCATCCCGGCTTAATTTGGACACCGATGGTAGAAGAGGCTTTCAAAAAAACAGAAAACCCCACAGAAGTTTTGAAAGACTACGAAAAGCGAATCCCCGCAGGACGTCTAGGCAAATCAGATGATATTGCTTATGGAATACTTTACCTGGCTTCCGATGAGTCAAAGTATATGACAGGAGCGGAATTAGTCATTGATGGTGGCTATACAGCCCAGTAAGTAGGTCGGCGTAAATAATTATTGTTGGAATAAGGCAGGGAGCAGGGAGCAGGGAGCAGGGAGAGAAAGAGTTTGAGCCTTATTTACTTTTCTTTACACAGTTTGGTTTTATTGCACCGACTTACTTAGTAACAAGTTTGTATGAAAAAGCAGGCGTTGCTGTGCATAATTTAATTTATGAAAGCAATTCCCTACGGCAGAGCTACGCTTAACGCCAGCACAATCCATTGTCAATAAAATTGCCAAGAATATGAAGTCCGGCACAAGTTTCCAGGATAAAGTTCATTCTAAGTATGACTACATTGTTATTGGTGCGGGTTCGGCAGGCTGCGTTGTCGCCAACCGAATGTCACAAAACACCGATACAACCGTGTTACTCCTTGAAGCAGGCAACCCGGATACGAAACCGGAGATTCATATTCCGGCAGAAGTCAACAGTCTACAAGGCTCCGAGGTGGACTGGGGCTATATCTCTGAACCAGAGCCGTACTTGAATCATCGCAAAATGTTTTGTCCCCGTGGCAAAGTTTTGGGCGGCAGCAGTTCAATTAATCTCATGATTTATATCCGGGGCAATCCTCACGATTATGACCAATGGCAGGCATTAGGAAATCCCGGCTGGTCGTACCAGCACGTTTTACCCTATTTTAAGAAATCTGAGAACCAGCAACGCGGTGCCGATGTTTACCACGGGGTTGATGGTGAGTTGAGCGTCACTGATCTGATTTCCCCTGGTGTAGTATCCCAACGCTTTGTCGATGCCTGTGTGGAACTCGGATATAACCGCAATCCTGATTTCAACGGGATGCAGCAGTCAGGAACCGGTCTCTATCAGTCAACAATCAAAGATGGTAAACGGCACAGTACCGCCGCTGCCTTCCTCTTGCCGATTCGCCAGCGTCCTAATTTGACGATAACGACAGGCGCGTTGGTGACTCGCTTGTTGTTTGAGAAAACTCGCGCTGTTGGAGTGGAATATCTGCACGAGGGAATGCTGCATCAGGTCACGGTCAACCAGGAAGTGATTTTAAGTGCGGGCGCGTTCGAGTCACCCCAGCTGCTGCTGCTTTCCGGCATTGGGGATGCAAAATACCTCCAAGGGCTGGGAATTTCTGTCGTGGCTGATTTGCCAGGGGTCGGTCAAAACCTGCAAGACCACCTTATCGTTCCGGTAGCCCAACAGACGACTCAAGAAATACACCCTGCCATCACCAGCAATGTGTCTGAAGCCGGAATGTTCTTCCATAGCGAGGGCAACCTGGAGGCTGCACCCGATGTCCAGTTCTTCTTCGGTCCTGATATATTTGTACCGCCTGGCTATGTCCGCCCTGAGTGGGGATTCACGGGTGTAGTCTCTTTGACTCAGTTCCAAAACATTGGCAGTGTCAGTTTGCGCTCATCTGACCCCAAAGACTCTCCAGTCATACGGATGAACTATCTGCAAAGTGAAGCTGATGTGCAAAAGCTCATTGCTGGGATTCGATTAATGCGGCAATTGTTTGGGTCCGGTGCTTTTGATGAGTTTGGCGGTAAGGAAATTGCTCCAGGTGCTGACGTTCAGAGCGATGCAGCACTGGAAGCCTACATCCGGGAAACTTGCAATACGGGACATCATCAGACTGGCACTTGCAAAATGGGCACTGACCCAATGGCAGTGGTAGACCCCGAACTGCGAGTACATGGGGTTAAGGGATTGCGGGTTGCGGATGCATCGATTATGCCAACTCTGGTCAGGGGCAACACAAACGCGCCCATCATTATGATTGGTGAAAAAGCAGCCGATTTAATTAAAGCCGCAGGTGGCATTTCATAGCAAGCATTTCCTTCGCGGCATAAGATTACCGAAGCGATCGCCAAAGGCGCTTGCACTCCTAAGGCCCACACAATCCATTGCCAATAAAATAAGAAAGAAGTGGGAAGAGGCGATCTGCCGCTATGCTGCTGCGAACCTATCGCCGACTACAAAAAATCCAATGAAATTGCCCAGAATTTTGCTTTTGCTCATGCAAGGGATAATAACCAGAAGCAGATTGGTTTTTAATGCCTTGTGCCAAAAATTTTGTGAGTTATTTACATTTATGGGCTATGGAATAAGTGCATAAGTTGATTTTATTTACATTTAATAATTATAGATAGCGGGTTTTGACTTTTAACCGTTGCATGGTTTTGCCTGCAGTGGCTTTCTCACTCACTTTAAGTAGCAGCATTTACTATGACTCATTTTGGTATTATCAGTCCTGGTGCAGCAACTGGTCCGCTCAACACTATGCTCCCCTTGGGGCAGGAACTTCAACGACGCGGTCACCGCGTCACCGTGTTTGGAACACCCGACACTCAAGCCAAAGTACTGGCAGCTAGAATAGAATTCCAGGCAATTGGTAAGCAAGATTTTCCGGCTGGCTCAACAGCAGAAGTTTTTACCAAGTTAGGGCAACTGCGTGGATTGGCTGCGTTAGCATACACAATTGAGCTACTCAAGCAAATCTCGGCTGTTACGCTCCGGGATGCTCCAGCTTTACTAAAAGCAGCAGGTGTAGAAGCTTTACTAGTAAACCAAAGTTCAGTAGAAGGAGGAACGATCGCTGATTTTCTCGAAATTCCTTTCGTTACTGTGTGCAGTGCTGTGGTGCTTAATCAAGAACCCAGTATTCCTCCTTTTAACACCTCTTGGAAGTATAGCCCAGCTTGGTGGGCACGTTTACGTAACGAAATCGGTTATGCGTTACTTAATCGCGTCGCCAAACCAATTGGAGACGTGATAGGCGAGTATCGCCGAGAGTGGAAGTTACCCCTGCACTCAAAGCCTAATGATGCCTACTCTCAACTGGCTATACTGAGTCAAGCACCTGCAGAGTTTGAATATCCTAGGCAGGAATTGCCTCCTTGGTTTCATTTCACAGGAACCTATCTTACTTCAGCCAGTCGGGCATCTGTTGCTTTCCCCTATGAAAAGTTGACTGAAAAACCCTTGATTTACGCTTCGATGGGAACATTGCAAAATCGTCTGATTTGGGTTTTTCAAACTATTGCCGCAGCTTGTGAAGGATTAGATGCCCAATTAGTAATTTCTCTGGGAGGTTCTGCTAAACCAGAATCACTGCCAAACTTGCCGGGAAATCCTTTAGTCGTTGAGTATGCACCTCAATTAGACGTGTTGGAAAAAGCGACCCTGATGATTACTCATGCAGGTATGAATACGACGATGGAATGTGTCAAGAATGGAGTGCCTATGGTGGCGATTCCAGTTGCCAATGACCAGCCAGGGGTAGCAGCGCGTATAGCTTGGACAGGCGCGGGTGAGTTTGTCCCTCTCAACAAATTGAATGTTCCGAGGTTGCGAGACGCCGTAAAGCGGGTGTTTACAGAAGAATCTTACAAGCAGAATGCGCTCAGATTACAAGCAGCCACTCTCGGTGCTGGTGGAGTCACTCGTGCTGCCGATATTATCGAGCAAGCGGTATCTACGGGTAAGCCAGTCTTGCCTTAAACACAGCAATGAGATTTTCCGTTTACTGAATAGGAATCAAAATATATAGCAGCCCTAAATCATTTGTGAAAAATCTGTTCCCTGTTTCCTGTTCCCTGTTCCCTGTTCCCTCTCTTAACCAATAAGTTTACAACTCCTGCACGGATTGCTATATATTTATGCCAACTTTAATCCCAGAAACTACGCTTCCCAATGGGATGAAAATATTTTGCATTCGGGAAGAGGAAGTGCCGATTATTTATGAACAAATCCAGCAGTATTTCAAGCATGGGGTCAAGTTGCAAGAAGGTGACACCGTGTTTGATGTGGGTGCAAACATTGGTTTATTCACACTATGGCTATATCAGCTGTGTAAGACAAATGTGAATATCTATGCCTTCGAGCCTATCCCAGCCATTTTCGACGTGCTGCATGCTAATGCCCAACGCTTTGGTCCAGAAAAACTCCGAGTATTTCCTTGCGGACTTTCGCGGGAGTCTAAGACCATAATGTTCGCTTACTATCCCAACGCTACACCGTTATCTAGTGCTTACCCGGATGGTTCAAAGCAGCAACGAGACAAATTTAAGAACATTATCCTACGTAATGTCACAGATGCTCCAACCTCCGTCCGTTGGCTTCGTTGGCTTCCACCAGCTCTGCGATCGCTTATTTTAGATCGTATATTAGAAAAAGCTTTTCAAATGGAGCAAGTCGCTTGCCAGTTGAGAACTGTATCGGAGATTATACGTGAGTATGCTGTTGAGCAGATTGACTTGCTGAAAGTGGATGTGGAAAGAAGTGAGCTAGATGTCCTTTTAGGGATCGAAGAGCAAGATTGGCCAAAGATTAAGCAAGTCGTTGTTGAAGTACACGATTTGGATTTTCGAGTTGATAAGATGACAGCTCTACTTAAAGAACAAGGGTTGAGTGAAATTATAGTGGAGCAGGAACCCCTTAGGGAGGGTTCCGACACTTTCAACCTGTATGCCTTGCGGCGGTAGTCTAACGCATTCTGTCACTCTTCAAACTGAATTAGAGCTTGTCTCCAAAACACGTTGATTTTGAGAGCGCCTCCCCGTTACCACCATTCGTACACCCCCTTCTGGTGCTAACAGAAGTACCTTACGTACTGGCTGCACTGGTTTGCTATCAGCCAGTTCCATCTGAACGCGCGACAAAACTGTCGCCAAAACCAGTTTCATCTCAAATAAGGCAAATGCCATACCAATACAGCGACGGTTACCGCCACCGAAAGGTAAATATTCAGAAGGAGCAAATTGACGCTCAAGAAAACGCTCTGGTTTAAACTGCTTTGGATTAGGATATAAATCTTCGCGATGATGAGTTAGATAAATAGAGGGAATCAGCAGAGTACCAGGCTCAAACTGGTAGCCCCCAATTTCTAGCGGTGATTTCACCAATCGATTTAATGCCAACATCGCTACTGGGTAAAGGCGTAGTGTTTCACAACAGACAGCATTTAAATAGGGCAAACGAAAAATAGTGTTCGGATCTGGGTTTTCACCCAAGCTATCGAGTTCTTGCAGTAATTTCTCACGCACCTCTGGCAAATGGTGAATCCAATATAATGCCCAAGATAACGCAGTTGCAGTAGTTTCGTGACCCGCTACCAAGAGCGTCATCAACTCATCGCGTAACTCTACATCCGTCATCGGCTGCCCTTGCTCATCGCGAGCCGATATCATCAAAGAGAGAATATCACTCCGAGATGAATTGTCTGGTTGCTCTTTGCGTTCCCGAATCTCGGCGTAGACCAGTTCGTCTATTTGCTGTCTTTGGCGCATAAACTTTTTCCAAGGACTCCACGGACCTAAAGCTCGTCGGAGTAATGGGAAAACAAGCATGACAAGCCTCAACAAAGGTATTTTTGGATTCAGGATTGCAATCAAATGTTCCTTTAGCTTTTCGTAACGTGCCCCTTCCTCTAGACCAAATACGGCTTTCAAAATGACTTGGAAGGAGATTGCTTGCATAGAAGGTAGAACAGAAAAAGATTCACCGACCTGCCACTGACTCGTCACTTGCTTAGTAATATCGGAGATTAGCTCACCATAAGCTAACATCCTTTCTCCATGAAAGGGCGGTGTCAACAATTTTCGTTGTCGCCGGTGAGGCTTGCCTTCTAGCGCCAACATTGATTGCTGCCCCAACAAAAACGATCTAATACCTGCTGGTTCGCCAGAGTCCAACTGTTTTGGATCAGTGGTAAAAATTTGTTGAATCGCTTGGGGGTTACTTATAAAAACTTGTGGCTTAAAAGCTGAACCGATCCTAAGAGTAAAGATGTCACCATAGCGTTGAGCACAAGCTTCCATGTATTCTAAGGGGTTAGTCAGCCACTGGAGCGTCTGTATCAAAGGGTGAGTTTGAGGACCGTCAGGCAGTTGAAAAGTAGGCATTTTTGGTACTTCCTGATACTAAATAATCATTGAATCCATAAATGGCTTGAAGTTTAACGGATTCCGCGAAATTCCCGCAACCAATGCGGTGGGATACTTCACACTGAACTAGAGCTTGTCTCCAAAACACGTTGATTTTGAGACCCTCTCCCCGTCACCACCATTCGCACACCCCCTTTTGGTCCTAACAGAAATCCCTTACGTTCTGGCTGCACTAGCTTGCTATCAGCCAGTTCCATCTGAACGCGGGACAAAACTGTCGCCAAAACCAGTTTCATCTCAAATAAGGCAAATGCCATACCAATACAGCGACGGTTACCGCCACCGAAAGGTAAATATTCAGAAGGAGCAAATTGACGCTCAAGAAAACGCTCTGGTTTAAACTGCTTTGGATTAGGATATAAATCTTCGCGATGATGAGTTAGATAAATAGAGGGAATCAGCAGAGTACCAGGCTCAAACTGGTAGCCCCCAATTTCTAGCGGTGATTTCACCAATCGATTTAATGCCAACATCGCTACTGGGTAAAGGCGTAGTGTTTCACAACAGACAGCATTTAAATAGGGCAAACGAAAAATAGTGTTCGGATCTGGGTTTTCACCCAAGCTATCGAGTTCTTGCAGTAATTTCTCACGCACCTCTGGCAAATGGTGAATCCAATATAATGCCCAAGATAACGCAGTTGCAGTAGTTTCGTGACCCGCTACCAAGAGCGTCATCAACTCATCGCGTAACTCTACATCCGTCATCGGCTGCCCTTGCTCATCGCGAGCCGATATCATCAAAGAGAGAATATCACTCCGAGATGAATTGTCTGGTTGCTCTTTGCGTTCCCGAATCTCAGCGTAGATGAGTTCATCTATTTGCTGTCTTTGGTGCATAAAGTTTTTCCAAGGACTCCACGGACCTAAAGCCCGTTGGAGTAATGGGAAAAGAAGCATGACAGCTCTCAATAAAGGTCTTTTTGGATTCAGCAGGGCAATCAAAAGTTCTTTGAGCTTTTCGTAACGTGCCCCTTCCTCTAAACCAAAGACAGCTTTCAAAATAACTTGGAAGGAGATTGCTTGCATGGAAGGTAGGACAGAAAAAGATTCACCAACCTGCCACTGACTCGTCACTTGCTCGGTAATATCGGGGATTAGCTCACCATAAGCTAGCATTCTTTCTCCATGAAAGGGCGGTGTCAACAGCTTTCGTTGTCGCTGGTGAGGCTTGCCTTCTAGCGCCAGCATTGATTGTCGCCCCAATAAAGATGATTGAAAACCCGCTGGTTCGCCAGAGTCCAATAGTTTTGGATCAGTTGTAAAAATTTGTTGAATTGCTTTGGGGTTACTTATAAATACTTGTGGCTTAAAAACTGGACCAATCCTGAGAGTGAAGATATCACCATAGCGTTGAGTACAAGCTTCCATGTATTCTAAAGGGCTAGTCACCCATCGAAGCGTCTGTATCAAAGGGTGAGTTTGAGGACCGTCAGGCAGTTGAAAATCAGGCATTTTTGATACTTTCCTGATACTAAAGAATTATTGAACCAAGACCAGGCTAAGCCTGTCATTTATCATTTATCAGTTATCAGTTACCAGTTTTCACTATTCACTGTATGAAGCACAAGCAAATCTATTATCCAAATATAGCAATCCTACTAAATCAATTCATGAACAACAAGATTCCTGACTTCTTTGAAAAGTCGGAAATCTAAAGAAAAACGTCAATTCTGATCAAAATAGAAAAATTTTTTCTATTTTTAATAAAATAAAAAAAAAGGCAGGTTTTAAACCTGCCTACAAGCTGAACCAAGAAACTTAAAATTCCTTACACTAAAACCTTTGCTAAAATCGGTCCAACACGAGTGGCTATTTCTGGGACGTATACCTGTGAAACGTAATCGGCAATCATCCTATCCGTGTTGAACAGTGGTGCATTCGTTTTGATTGATGCCTTCATCATTTGCACCCAGCGGTGAGGAGTACCGTTAGCATCTTGGTCGTAGTACAAGGGGACTATTTGCTCTTCCAAAAGCTTATAAAGGGATTGTGCATCTATGCTATCTTGTAAATCTTGATCACTGGTGTGAGCATCCTCACCAATTGCCCACCCATTTATCCCTTGACCGTTAGCATCTGCTTTGTATCCTTCGCACCACCAACCATCGAGGACGCTGCAATTAATTCCACCATTAAAGCAGACTTTTTGCCCACTGGTACCAGAGGCTTCTAAGGGGCGACGGGGGTTGTTTAACCAAACATCAACACCTTGGACAAGTTTTTGACCAACATAAATATCATAGTCTTCAATAAAGGCAACTCGATGCTGAATTGCCGAATGCTGACACCATTCCATTAAACGTTGAATAATCCGTTTGCCTTCTTCATCAGCTGGGTGAGCTTTACCTGCAAAAATAATTTGTACAGGACGTTGTGCATTGCCAAAAATTCTCATTGCCCGTTCGGCGTCACGCAAAAGCAGATGACCGCGCTTATATGGGCTAAAGCGTCTGGCAAATCCGATAGTCAGCACTTTGGGATCAAGCAGTGTTTCTGCCGCTTGAATTTTTTGGTATTGTTCACCGCGTTGTTCCCGTGCTTTTTTCACTTTATACCGAGTGTAGGCAATCAGTCTTTCTTTTAAGACTAAGTGTCGCCACCAGAGTTCCTCATTTGGAATATTGTCAACTTTCTCCCACGTCTTCGGGTCAATGACACGAGTTTTCCAGTCTTCGCCTAAGTATTGAGCGTACAGCTCTGCCATTAAAGGAGCAGTCCAAGTGGGCGCATGGACGCCATTAGTAATGTAACCGATGGGGACTTTATCTTCAGAACGTTGTGGATACAAAATTGTCCACATTTTACGAGAAACATGACCGTGCAATTCACTGACGCCATTGGCTGCACGACACATCCGTAGTGCTAAAACCGTCATGCCAAAGGGTTCCCAAGGGTCGCCCAGTCGGCGTGCGCCTAATGCCAAGAATTGCTGGCGGGATAGGCGTAGCTGAGTCCAGTAATGGGCAAAGAAGGAGTCTATCAAGTCAGGTGAGAAGACATCATGACCTGCGGGAACGGGTGTGTGGGTGGTGAACACACAACGATTTCGCACATCGGCTTCGATGTCGTAGAAGGATTTGCCAGTGCGCTCAATTTCTTGGCGTGCAACTTCTAAAGTGGAGAATGCAGCATGACCTTCGTTGAGGTGATGGACAGAAGGTTGTATCCCCAAGGCTGTTAAGGCTTTGACACCACCAATTCCCAAGACGACTTCTTGGGCAATGCGAGTTTCCTGGTTACCACCGTACAGGTGTCCAGTTAGCCAGCGGTCTATGGGATCATTATCCTGGCGATCGCTATCCAATAAGTAAAGACTCACTCGCCCCACTTGCACTCGCCAAATTTGCACTCTCACCATTCGTTGGCGAACTTGCAACTGTATCGTGATTGGTTCCCCGTGCCAATTTCTCATTAACTCCAAAGGCATTTGGGAGAAGGGGTTGTCAACGTAGTAATCTTCTTGCCAACCGCCGCGATTGAACCGTTGTCGGAAGTAACCTTGGCGATACAACAAGCCGACACCAACCATTGGGACTCCCAAATCTGATGCTGATTTTAGGTGGTCACCTGCAAGAATGCCTAAACCACCAGAGTAGACAGGCAAAGATTCATGTATGCCAAATTCAGCACAAAAGTAAGCAATGGGATGTTCTTGGGTAATTTGTGGTGCAACCCGACTCACCCAAGTGTCTTTTGTGCTCATGTATTCGTCAAACTCGCGCACGAGTGACCCTATTTGCTTGAGATAATACGGGTCTTCAGCAAGCTGGGTAAGACGTTCGTATGTCGCTGACTGTAACATTTCCACTGGATTGTGCCCGCAGCGTTCCCATGCTTGAGGATCGATGTTTTGGAACAGCGCGACGCGATCGCTCGTCCAACTCCACCAATAGTTATAAGCCAAAGAAGCCAAGCGCTTGAGTGGAAAAGGTAATTTCTCACCCAGTACTTGCACTGCGGTGTTTACGCTGCTGATATTCATAAAACTCTAGGCACTCTCTTAGTTTTTCTGTTTTGCCGTCAAAATTTGCTTCCCAGTGGGGAGACTTGGTCTGGGAATCATCCTTTCAAGTGTGGAGTCGTTTTTTGACGGTTTTTATTTTTCTAGACGTAATCCAAATCATCCTTCTTTTTTGCCAGTTTTGACAACTTTATCTGCATCAAATTAATTGACGTTCTTTTAATTTAGTTTTTGTTATTTTTTCTTAATATATGGCAATCAACAAGATTCCCGACTTCGTGGGAGTTGTCGGGAATCTAAGCACATAGATTTTCACAAATCAAACCCTTAAGCCTGGGGTTTGCTTAAATCATATTTAACGGGTCAACATCAATTGTTAAACTGACAGATCGAGGGCAAAGTTGACGCACTTCCTCCCAATCTGGCAACTGTGGTAAGGCACTGGGGGCAAATTTTAGCAATATCTGCCAGCGGTAACGATTGGCAACCCTTAAAATAGAAGCGGGTGCTGGTCCCAAAATGTCTAAGCCTTCATGAGTCGGCAAAGCTGCTGCGATTATTCCAGCAGTGTTCTCTACTTGAATTGGATCGTCACTACTCAAGCGTAATAAAATCAATCTCCCATAGGGAGGATAATTGAGAGCTTGCCGTTGTTCCAATTCGACATCTATGAAAGATTGATAATCGTGATTTTGCACTGCTTCAATCACAGGATGTTCTGGAGTGTAAGTTTGGACAATCACTCGTCCTGGCTCTTCTCCTCTGCCAGCACGTCCAGCAACCTGTGTCAAGGTTTGCAATGCTCGTTCGCTGGAGCGATAGTCTGATAGATGCAGCAGTCCATCAGCAGCAACAACACCCACGAGTGTGACTTGAGGCAAATCTAATCCTTTGGTGAGCATTTGCGTACCGACTAACAAATCTGCTTCACCATTCACAAACTGTGTTAGGAGAGTACGGTGTGCTCCCTTTGTACGGGTGGTATCGCTATCAAAACGAATGAAGCGCAATTGGGGAAACTGTTTTGCTAACTCCTGGGCGACTCGTTGGGTACCACTGCCGAAAAATTTTAGGTAGGGAGAACCACATTCTGGACAGCTTTTGGGATGCGATCGCGCAAAATTACAGTAATGACACCGCAGTGTTTGCGGCGCGTTCTCTTCTGTATGGTGATACGATAGCGACACATCGCAGTTTGGACATTCCAAAACATATCCACAACTGCGACAAGAAACAAAAGTGCTATGTCCCCGACGATGAATAAATAAAATTCCTTGCTGACGACGTTCTTGCAATTGCTCCAAAGCGGATTGCAAGGAACGACTAAATATAGAACGATTTCCCTGTTGCAATTCTTCGCGCATATCCACAACTTCCACGGGAGGTAGAGGACGGGAGTAGACGCGTTCGGGAAGACAGAGGTAATGAGTCGGGTGAGTCGGAGTTATTTCTCCCCCAACTCCCCCATCTCCCCCATCTCCCCCATTTCCCCCATCTCCCCCATCTCCCCCATCTCCCCCATTTCCCCCAACTCCCACACTCACCCACGTCTCCAGCGAGGGGGTTGCTGAACCCAACACCAGGGGACAGTTTTCTAACTCTGCTCGCCACTGGGCGACGGTGCGGGCGTGGTAGGTGGGGATGGGAGAATCTTGTTTAAAGCTGCTGTCGTGTTCTTCGTCTAATATGATTAAACCCAAGTTTGGTAAAGGAGCAAAAACTGCACTGCGCGTACCGATGACAACTTGGGGTTCTCCGGTTAACATTTGCCTCCAGGTGTCGTAACGTTCACCGTCTGAAAGGGCGCTGTGGTAAACGCTGACTTTGTTACCGAAACGAGCCCGGAAACGATCAGTCAACTGAGGTGTGAGTCCAATTTCTGGCACTAAGACAAGGGCAGACTTGCCTTTTTCTAGTAGAGGGCTTATTGCTTGCAAATACACCTCTGTTTTTCCAGAACCGGTGACACCATGCAACAAGACTATAGCGCATCCTTCTAGATGGGTAATGACCCCTAACGCTTGCGATTGAGCTGATGTTAATATCTTGGTCACATCCATTGCGGGAGTGTCTGCTTGTGTCCCATCTTCAATGGGAGGGAACACAGCAGGAGTTCGCAAGACTTCCCGTTCTTGGATGACGATATATCCCTTTTGTTCTAACGTCTTAAGGATGGAGGTACTTGCACTACAAATTTGTAACAGTTCACTTTGCCACAACTCGCCCCCGCGCCTTCGCAGCACTTCCAAAACTTCTCGCTGGCGAATGGTTAAGTCACGTTCAAATGTAGCACCTATCATTGTGACTGCTTTTTGCTGTTTTGGTCGAGTCAGTTGCGGTGGTTCTAAGTAACTTTCCACCAAACCCCGTCGCTGCAACTCTCGTACTCCTTGGTAAGCAGCTTTGACTTGGCGTTGCAGGTAGGCGAAGCTGTAATCTCCATCTGCTTGTGCTTGTAAAAGTTTGAGAATTTGCTGTGCTGCTGAGGAGAGGAAGGGTAGAGAAGATGAGGGAGTCACAGAGTCTGGGAGTGAGAGATTCTGGGAAAGTTTTCCTTCGCTCCCTCCCTCCTTCGCTCCCTCCCTCCCCTTGTCCTTCTTGGGGAGGCGAATCCGACGCTGCGATCGCCCTAACAAACCAGGTGGTAAGGCGATACGTATGACTTGAATTAGGGGTGTATAATAGTATGATGCAACTCGATTCAAAAGTTCCCAATAATTCGAGGCAAAAAAACCTACACTGGCGATATCTTCTACATTGCGGACTTTTTCTATTGGTAAATCTACTGGGGGTTGTGTGACAAAACGAATGGCGATTCCTCCTAACAGTTGCGTACCAAATGGCACACTTAAAATATCACCTGGTTTTACTTCCAAGTGATTAGGTAGGCGATATGTATAAACTCCTGAACCTCCTGGACAGTCTACCAGTACCTCGATCCAACGATTCACCAGTTTTTCTGGCTGGTACGATTGCCCAGGTTCGGCAACTATCAAAGGAAACAAGTTGACGCCATTCATATACATAGTTTGTGAATCAATAGTACAGACATTTTCCTTACCAAAACAGTTCTAAGTGTTTCGTTCCAAAATAGTCTTTTTTTATTTAAAATCTTCCGGATAACTCAAGCACTTAGAAAAATAGTTAGAAGTCCCCGAATTAGGTCTGGAAAAAAAAATTCCTTGTTCTATCTTTCGGATTCATCCGTAGTCATTCTTTTATAACTCTCGACTTAACAATGAGCAGTCATGAACCAGTTTGTCTATCTTAACCAAGATTCCTCAACTCTAAATATATACATCCTTTGACTGAAAATGTAATTGTCAATACTGCCAACAGACATAATACTTGATAAGTTTCGTCTTATGTAATCTGGTAGAAAAATACTCCTAACTGTAGAAGGCAAGAAAGATTTCAGCAGACTCAAATGAAATTAGACAATCCCAGCTTTTTTCAGTTAATCTTCTATGATTACTAAATGGGGAAGAATGCTTTTCCCCCTATTGATAGATATTTAACCCTAGGTGTATGTGAGATCCTTTATCAGGAGAAGATATTGCTAAAGTTTTTACTTGCCAGACTGCCATTTCGGCGAAAGCTTAAGAGCGATGCATAATCCCACTATCAAAAATCAGATAGTTAATGCCAATTTCAAGACATAAAAAGCCAGAAAACTAAGAAAAGCACAAAATCATTTAAGAATTTGGAGATATGCGTATGAATTTTTATAATTGTTAAATAAGAGAATTTTCATTAAGGAGGGTTGGAAAGATTTTATCATCAAGAAAAAATTAGCAACATATGTGTTAATAGCCTGAAAAATGTTAATGGATGCAACTACCAAAATTAGTTAAGAACTGTATCTATCTGTAACCAACAAATGAAATCAACTGAGGTTTAAGTGTTAAGAATGAAGTATGAACCAACCCCAAAAATAAAAAATTAACGGGTTTGTGTGAGAGTGTTCCCTGTTAGATCGTACTTCTACTTTGATCCCAACTTATGGTAAGTATTGACATTTTTTTAAAAGTCATCCGCTTAATACACTTTTACCAAAGCATGAGCTTCCAGTGATCACAGATAGATACTGTTGTTCAAAATCACACAACTTTTGGGCAAATATTTGTATCTTGTCATGTGGCGGGTGCCTTTATCTTTGAGGAGAATTAACAAGCTTCGCCAGAGTAGCTGTCATTAACTATGTACCAAACAGAGCAATAATCTCTGAGGGAAACTATGAATATAGCTGAATTGGGAACAATGGAGACAATGGGAACTGCTGCCGATAATGAAGAATTGTTTATTACGTTAGATGCAGTGGCAGAAGATGAGTCCCTAATTGTAGTAGAAAATATAGAAGCCGAAGATCGCGATGGAGACCGGATGGCGGCGGCGCGTCCTTCGGGATATAATAAAACCGAGTATGACGATGCTGTTGGCGCATTTTTTAAAGAAATGGCTCGCTATCCCTTGCTAAAGCCAGATGAAGAGGTGGAATTAGCGCGTAGAGTCCGGTTTTTAGAAGAGATTAGGGAATTACAAGCTTCCTTACTTGAAAAGCTAGAAGATCAGCCGAATAAGGAAACTGTTGCTTCTCACATAGGAATGACAGAAAAACAACTGGAACATCGGTTGTATCAAGGGCGGGTTGCAAAACGTAAAATGATCCGCTCAAACCTACGGTTGGTTGTTTCTATTGCTAAGCGATATTTAAATAGGGGAGTTCCTTTTCTAGATTTAATTCAAGAAGGAGCAATGGGGTTAAATCGTGCGACAGAAAAATTTGACCCCGATAAAGGATATAAGTTTTCTACTTATGCCTATTGGTGGATAAGACAAGCAATTACGCGGGCTATAGCTAATGATGCGCGGACAATTCGCTTGCCAATTCATATTGTTGAAAAACTTAACAAACTGAAAAAAGCGCAACGAGAACTAAAACAGAGATTAGGGCGCAACCCATCCGAACAGGAAATGGCAGAAGCTTTGGATGTTCCCGCCCAACAACTACGCCAGCTACAACAACTACGACGACAAGCACTGTCCCTCAATCATCGTGTTGGTAAAGAAGAAGACACAGAATTGATGGATTTGCTAGAAGATGAAGATAACCTCTCTCCAGAGGCGAAAATGAATGAAAGCATGATGCGCCAGGAGATTTGGGAAGTTTTAGGTGACGTACTTACTCCACGAGAAAAAGACGTCATCTCTCTACGGTATGGTTTAATTACTAGTGAACCTTGTACCTTGGAAGAAGTTGGTACTATGTTCAATCTTTCCCGCGAGCGAGTACGACAAATTCAAAGCAAAGCTATGCGAAAGTTACGGCGTCCTCACATAGCCAAACGCTTAAAAGGGTGGCTGGTGTAGTTGAAAGTCAACAGCAGGACACTACTTGTGTAGGCGGGTTCCCCGACTTAAGCAAAGTGTCCTTTGACAACTCAAAAGCCAAAAATCTAGAACGATTGACTATAACTATAAATTATGGGCTAATAACTAACAATTAATAACTAATAACTAATGACCTCGCATAACGATTTAATTTTGCGTTCTCGATTTTTTGTATTGTAAATATTCATATAGCAGTCTTATTTCATTCGTGAAAGTGCCTGCGCTCTGCGCTTAAAAACAAAGTATATTATTTGTACATCCTTCTTTCCTGTTGCCTAGCGAAGTTGAGTATTACTTATCTCCATAAACAAAATATTCTTCATCACTCTTCCCCCATTACCAAACTCTAGGTGATAATTGCGAGCAAAAGTCTTTGAGGATGAATGGAACTGAGATCTTGCACCATTCTCAATAACTCTAAGGTGGGCACTGCCCACAACGTAAAAATAGGAGTTTCAGCGAACGAGAAACAGTGCCCAACGCCAGATGCTCCAAGCCGGGAAACCCGTCCAACGCACTGGCTCCCCTACAAAAATTGCTAGGTGATAATTGCGAGCAAAAGTCTTTGAGGATGAATGGAATAAACATGAGTGATTACTTAGATGACTACGAACTTAATAACCTTGATTTTTATCGAAAAAATCATGGATTACAGCTTTATTACAACTGGTCTGGGGAAATTTGGTGGCAAGAAAAACCAGACTTGCCAAGGGAGAAATTGTTCTCTATTATTGGCATGAATGCGACGAAAGTCTTTATCAAGCCTAGTCCTGAATACGGCGAAGTTGGGTATCGTATCAATAGAGAATTGGGTTTATTTTGTGACCCAGTTACGCAAGAAATTTTGACTTACTGGAAGTCACCAGAAGCAAATCAAGCATTACCAGTTGTACATATTGCTAACCGAATTGTACAAGGCTCTGTCAAACCAAAGAAATTTGTCATACCCAAAGGTAGTGGATATATCACCTCTGTAATGGAAATCCCTTTGGAATATCCGCATCCGTTAGCAGGAGATAGTAAATACTCGGATTATTGCCCTGGGGAAAAGTTTAAGGGAGTTGAATACTTCACATCAAATATTTGCCGACCGGATGCTTCTGATGTCCCTCCTGCCCAGTGGGCGAGGGACTGTCCTTGGATGCCCTGGATGAAGTTAGGATATGGTCATCCAGCTAAATTAAGGTTTGAAACAACAATATCTAGAGTAGATTCTTTTGAGCAACTTAATCCGAAATTGGTCAAGCTGGTGAGGGAAAAAGTACCAATTTATGAATTCACGCCCACCGAAAGTGATGAACCGAATATCACGAGCATTCAGTACTTTAAGAAACACTTTGAATCCTATTTAAGGGGCGATGTTTTCCCAATTGAGGAAACCTCTTGAGAGGGAACGCTTAACAGTGAACAGTTACCAGTGAACAGTGAAAACTGGTAACTGGTAACTGATAACTGATTTAATTCATAAGCTCATTTTATTTACTACCCACAGGTTCAGCTTTCTCAACTGAGTTATTATTTAATCCCAAAGTTAATTGCAAAGAAGTCTGTGAGGGATACGCCTTCACCACCTCTCGATAAACCTGATAGTTCGTGGGTAGTTTTCTTTGGTCCTCTCCCACTTTATACTTGAGTTCGTACTTCACAGATTTTAACAATTCGGGACTAGTTGCCTCTTGGGATTTTTTGCGTTGTTCGATTTCATCTACTGAGGGTCGCGGTGGTAAACTAGACCACCATAAACCCTTATCATCAGGACCAGTCACTGCTCCTTCTGGCTTCAAGCCGTTACGATTAAGTAAGGAAGTGGTGGCAAAAGTTTCAAAGCGTGGTACTTGTTCATTGGCGAGGTCATCGGCATACTTAACTTGCCAGGTATAAGTGGTGAGGGCTGTGGCTTCATACTGGTTAGTGGTTAAGCTGTCGCAACTAGTCAGTGTGAGCGTGGTCAACATAGCTACTGCTGTGATCAAAAAAATTGGCTTTTGCCTTATCTTTAGAAAATGCATAGTCTGCTTGTCGCGCTTGTTCTTCAGAAATTTTAAGCTGACTGGGTGGAAATTAAAGACTTCAAGTTAACCGGGTTTTGCAACGTTGCCAACATTGTTTGTTCTGGAGTGCTAACGTCAAATCAATTCAAGACGCAAAGGAGAAAAAATGGTACAAGTAGCAAAGATAGGTCATGCTGGATTTAAAACGCCAGATGTAGAAGCTATGCTGGCATACTATACAGAAATTCTGGGGTTTACTCTGACCGAACGAGGCTCTGATGGAGCCGTCTATTTAAGCTGTGCAGTAGATCATCATACAATCATTCTCTATCCCTCGACACAGACCGGTCATAATCACTTTGCTTTTCAGATTGATAGCACTCAGACATTGAAAGAGGCAGCCAAACAACTGCGTGACGCAGGCATTCAGGTAGAGCAAAAAACAGATGCCCAACCAGGAATACCGGAACTGCTTGAGTTTTGCGATCCAGAAGGACATACTCTCCAGTTATATTCAACGATTCAACAAGTTAGTCATGGGTTTCGAGAAACAGGCATCGTCCCTGAAAAATTAGGGCACGTCGCCATGTTTGTGCATGATGTCCATAAATGTGTTGATTTTTATCAGAACATGTTAGGCTTCCGCGTGTCTGACTGGCTCGAAGATCACTTTGTCTTCATGCGATGTAATCCGGATCACCATACTATGAATTTTTTGCAGTCTAAACAGCAAAAAATGTTCCACATTGCCTTTCAATTACGAGACTGGGCACATATGCAAACCGCTTGTGATTTTTTGGCAAGGCACAAGATTACCCCTCTTTGGGGACCAGTACGCCACGGGATAGGACATAACATCGCTACGTATCATAAAGACCCCGACAAAAACATAGTCGAAGTATTTACCGAAATAGATGTTATGCTCAACGAAGATCTAGGGTATTTTGAACCCCGGCCCTGGCACGAAGATTTTCCTCAAAGACCGAAAGTATGGAAAGATACTTCGCAAGCCGTGGCTCACTGGGGCGGATTACCACCCAAGGAATTAATGGATTGACCAAGAAAGGGGTGTAGGGGTATGGGGGTGTAGGGGAGCCAGTACTGATAGCGAAGCGTGGCACTTTGTGCCATAGGAGGGTTTCCCTCCGTAGGTATCTGGCGTGTGTAAGGGAAAGAACAAATTTTCTTTGTTGCCACGCCGCCGGAACAAGGACACAAGCTCCTTATTTTAATAATGGAAGGAAAAAGAAAAGAAAGCGGTTTGAGAGGTTCTTCGGGGAGAGTGTCACCCGTAATTTCGTACACACAACTCTTTTGACTGCTTGATCCGGCATTCAGTACCAGTATTTTCATGGTTAGCAGAAACCGATTTTTAAAGTGGTTATGGCACTAACAATTATGAGATGGTTTTAGTTGATAAACATCTGTCTTATGTGCTGTGTCTCGAATATTTTTTTGGCAGTTTGCATCTGACTGCAATACATCTTTGATCCACCTGCGGCGGAAGAAGGGAAAAGTAAAGAAGTGTAAAGAGCAAAAGCGCAAAAGAGCAAAGGGCAAGGAGTCCTCACGCAACCACGCACACCAACCGAAAACCGACATCGGTGAGACGACCATCGGGGAGCTCCCTAACGCGAGACGCCGAGCGGCAATTGCTTGGACCGGCGTACCATGAACCGCCACGAAGCAGCTTTTGAACGTTTGTACTACCTTGCGTTAACCATGCACTACCATCAGTGGGTGCGCCTTGGTAACTATCATGCCACTCATCCTGACACCACTCCCAAACATTACCGTGCATATCATATAAACCAAAGGCATTGGGTGGAAAACTCCCCACATTTGTTGTCTGTTCGCGATATTGACCTTTTGGTCCAGAGGCGTGAGTATAACTTCCGTTGTAATTTGCTAAGTCAGTTGTAATCGTTTCGCCAAAGTAGAAAGGTGTAGTTGTTCCTGCACGAGCTGCATATTCCCATTCTGCCTCGCTCGGTAATCTGTAGGTGCGTCCCGTCTTCTGACTTAAGCGTTTGCAGAATTCCACAGCATCATTCCAACTGACCTGTTCCACTGGACGCTTTTCTCCTTTAGACTTGGAAGGGTTGTTACCCATAATTGCCTGATACTGCGCCTGAGTCACTTTATACTTGCCCATAAAAAACCCAGGAACCGTGACTTGATGTTGTGATCCTTCAGATGAAGATCTTTTTTGTTCTCCTGGTGGTGAACCCATGAGAAATGTACCACCTGGTATCTGTACCATCTCCAAGGTGACACCATTCCCCAAGTCTTGGGCGAAGTATTTCGCCTGAAGGTTACTGCGGTTGTTAATATTTCCCTGTGCATCAACAGTGACAGTTTCAAAATTAAAGGTTTGTAGGGATTGGGCAACATCGGCTTTCCGTCCGAAAACACCTTGCAAAAGCCATTCTCCGACAATAGCCAAACCAACTCCAGTTCCTATGAACCCTAACATTTGAATAACTTGCCGTCGCGGTATTGGCGTTGACTGCGGTGTTGACTGCGATGCTGGTTGTCGTTTTGGTTTTGGCGGTGCTGGAAATGCTTCCAACGCTTCTGCTGCTGATTGATAGCGTTCATTGAAGCGATAGCGCACCATCTTTGTTAAAATATCAGCAAATCTCTCGCTAACATTTGCCCAATTCCGCCAAACGACTTCGCCATTCGTGGGATCTCTTGGCAAGTCGTGAGGCTGTATACCAGTGAGGGCAAAAATAGCCAGCATTCCCACCGCATAGACATCACTCGATAGTTTTGGATATCCGATAGCTTGTTCGTTAGGCATATAACCCGCAGTACCAATGGCAACTGAAGCGCTGGTTTTTCCTTGAATATTGACTAAAGTGGTGATTTCTTTGACCGCACCAAAGTGGTAGAGTCGATGGCGGGTATTATCCCGCGCACCTCTGTGTTAGATCCGAGCG
>NZ_JCACKO010000063.1:0-29608 GCF_059505445.1 Brasilonema angustatum
GTATTCACAATGCTTCTAGTACCGTTCCAGCCTCGTAAATTGGCAAAGGTATTGTATATGGTTTGGCGTTTTGGCAAGCCTCCAGAAGTTGCGATTGAAATTGTCTCGAACAAAGAAGGTGATGAACTAGGGAAAAAACTGGGAATTTATGAACATATGCGGGTCAGTTACTATATTGTCTATGATCCCACTTGTCAATTAGGAGAACAAGTGCTGCGGGTTTATGAACTTCGCGGAAGACGCTACTTTGAAACGACAGAAACTTGGTTAGAGCAAGTTGGCTTAGGTTTAACCCTCTGGCAAGGAGAATTTGAAGGTAGGCAAGATGTTTGGTTACGTTGGTGTTACAAAGATGGTATTGTTGTACAAACTGGGGATGAGCGTGCTTCCCAAGCAGAACAACGTGCTCAATTACTTGCAGAAAAACTACGAGCTATGGGTATTGATCCTGATACTCTGTAGAGAGGTTTCATGAAACGCTTCAACCAAAAAATTATCAAGGACGAATTATTCTTTCACATATTTTTCAATAGCTTGCTTCCACATTAAATATCCTTGACCATTTAAATGCAGTCCATCTTGTGTGTATCGAGCATCTAATTGATTCTGCAAATCGGATAAATGAGAGAAAACATCTATGTACTCATAAGAAAACTCTTTAGCCACTTCTCTCAACTGCAAATTTAGTTGCCAGACGTTCTTATTGTCTTGCCAATAGCGAGTCACTTGATTATTGATGGGTAAAACGCTTTGAATAAATACTTTTGTGTTTGGTATTTTATTTCGCAATTCTGTCAAAATCTGCTTGTATCCAGTTAATGTCTGTTCGACAGATTTATGAGCATTGATAAAGTCATTAATGCCTATCATTAAGAAAATTTTTTTTGGTTTAGATGCCACAACAGCGTTTAAACGATTTAAAACAGAATCTGTCGTGTCAGCGCTAATACCACGATTTTTTATATTTGGATTTTCCAGCAATTCTCCCCATTCGCCTTCATCAGTTAAACTATCTCCCAAGAAAATGATTCCGGAATAGAATTTGGGCAGGATTTCAAACTGGCTTTTTTTCTGTAGATAATAAATTGAGTAATTATTTTGAGTAGACTTGCTGGGAACGATTTTTTGTAATAAAGATGAAACTCCTCCTCTTCTGGCAATAAATACAGTCACTAGCAACAAAAATAAAAGATTGAGCAAGAGCGAAATAAATAATAAGATGACAATTGTATTGTTCATTGTTCTGATTTCATTATCAAAAGGAAAGTGCTTAAGTATTACAAGTTTAAATTGATGAGTTCGTCGGTTACTCTCCACTACAGTTAGCGATGAACTCTTGCACCCGTTGCCAAACTTTATCCAACAAATCAGGACTTTCTACATCAAACCACTCAATTTGAGGATATGCTCTAAACCAAGTCCGTTGGCGCTTAGCAAATTGCCTTGTGTGCAAAACAGTTAATTCTTTCGCTTCATCCAAAGAAATATCTCCTGCCAAATGTTGTTTGATTTCCTGATATCCTAAAGTATTGAGCAAAGGTAAGTCAGTACCATATTTCTGGCAAAGGTACTCTACTTCTGTTACTAAACCATCTGCAATCATCTTCTGTGTACGCTGTGCGATGCGTTGGGTAAGGTGAGCAGAGTCACAGTCCAAACCAATTTGCAAAATCGGATAATTTGGGGGATTCTCTCCTTGCTGATGGGAAATTGGGCGACCAGTGACGTAAAATACTTCCAATGCCCTTAAAGTGCGGACTGAGTCGTTTGGATGAATTTTTTGTGCTGCAATCGAGTCAACTTGTTGCAACATATCGTACAATAGCCTTTGACCTAAAGATTCGAGTTGCGATCGCAATTCCTTGTGCGCTGCAACCCTGGGAATTCTCAAACCCTGTGTGATGGAGCGTATGTATAAACCAGTCCCACCAACGAGGAACAGAGGATGAGAACCAGAAGCAATTAACGCCTGTGCTTGCTCTTGATAGTCTGCAACTGTCATAGTGTTTGTCGGCTTGCAGATATCTATAAGATAGTGTGGTACGAACTTTTGTTCAGCTTCTGTAGGTTTAGCTGTACCAATATTAAATTCCCGATAAACCTGACGGGAATCTGCACTCAGAATAACTGAGTCAAGTCGCATTGCCAAATCCAACCCTAATCCCGACTTACCCGTCGCCGTCGCGCCACAAATCACAATTAATTTAGTCATTAGTCAATGAAGAGTAAACACTGACAACTGACAGCTGATAACTAATTAGGTACATCCCCCTCATAAACTTCTCTTCAAATTGCCCTAAAGTCGCCAGCAAGGCTTTTGTGCTAGAATTTTTGAGTCTTTTGATATTTGAAACCATTAGGCGATTTTAACCCCAATTAACAGGAGAGTTTACATGACGAGCAGTTACAGTGCCGCTCAGATTCAAGTTCTGGAAGGTCTGGAACCCGTTCGCAAGAGACCGGGAATGTACATAGGTTCCACAGGCCCGCGAGGACTCCATCATTTAGTTTACGAGGTGGTGGACAACTCAGTAGATGAAGCTTTGGCGGGTTACTGCACTCATGTGGAGGTGGATCTCAACTCTGATGCTTCTGTAACCGTTGTAGATGATGGTCGGGGTATCCCTACAGATATTCACCCTCAAACGGGAAAATCAGCATTGGAAACTGTGTTAACAGTACTACACGCTGGGGGAAAATTTGGCAGCGGGGGCTACAAAGTTTCTGGAGGATTGCACGGTGTTGGTGTTTCCGTGGTGAACGCCCTGTCTGAGTGGATAGAAGTGACAGTTTGGCGAGATAAAAAGGTTCATATCCAGCGCTACGAACGGGGTGTTCCTGTAACAGAACTGATAGCCAAGCCCTACAAGGAAAACCGCACGGGAACTTCTGTCACCTTCAAACCCGACTCCCAAATCTTTACAACCGTCACTGAATTTGATTACACGACTATATCAAGCCGCTTGCGGGAATTGGCATATCTAAATGCTGGAGTCAAAATTACTTTTACTGATAACCGTCTGGAACTGCTTAAAAGTGATCAACCTAAGGTAGAAACCTACGAATACAAAGGTGGTATTCGGGAATATATTACCTATATGAACAGTGATAAGCAACCACTGCATGAAGAAGTTATCTTTGTACAGGGAGAACGCAACAACGTTCAAGTTGAAGTTGCTTTGCAGTGGTGTACTGATGCTTATACAGACAATGTCCTAGGCTTTGCCAATAATATTCGCACGGTGGACGGTGGTACACATCTAGAAGGTTTAAAGGCAGTTCTAACTCGTACTTTGAATAATGTTGCCCGCAAACGCAACAAAATCAAAGAAAATGAACCTAACCTAAGTGGGGAACACGTCCGCGAAGGTTTGACGGGTGTGATTTCTGTGAAAGTCCCAGAACCGGAATTTGAAGGACAAACCAAAACCAAATTAGGTAACACAGAAGTTCGGGGAATAGTAGATTCTTTTGTCGGAGAAGTTCTCACCGAGTACCTGGAATTTCATCCTAGTGTTGCTGATTCTATTTTAGATAAAGCTATCCAAGCTTTCAAAGCTGCAGAAGCCGCCCGACATGCGCGGGAATTAGTGCGGCGCAAATCGGTGCTGGAATCTTCACCTTTACCAGGTAAATTAGCAGATTGTAGTTCTAGGGATCCTAAGGAGTCGGAAATCTACATCGTGGAAGGGGATTCAGCAGGTGGGAGTGCAAAACAAGGACGCGATCGCCGCTTCCAAGCAATTCTCCCCCTGCGCGGTAAAATCCTGAATATTGAGAAAACTGACGACGCCAAAATTTATAAAAATACTGAAATTCAGGCGCTCATTACAGCACTCGGTTTAGGAGTTAAGGGCGAAGAATTCGACGCATCCCAACTGCGCTATCACCGTATAGTCATAATGACTGACGCTGACGTAGATGGAGCGCACATCCGGACTTTGTTGTTAACTTTCTTCTATCGGTATCAGAGGGCGTTGATTGAGCAGGGTCATATTTACATCGCTTGTCCCCCACTGTTTAAAGTAGAACGGGGACGTAATCATTACTATTGCTATAGTGAGCGTGAGCTACAACAGCGTCTGGCTGAGTTTCCCGATAACGCCAATTACACCATCCAACGCTTCAAAGGTTTGGGTGAAATGATGCCAGAACAACTGTGGACAACCACGATGAACCCAGAAACTCGCACTTTCAAGCAAGTGGAAATTGAAGACGCCGCCGAAGCTGATCGGATTTTCACGATTTTGATGGGCGATCGCGTTGCACCCCGTCGCGAATTCATTGAAACTTACGGTTCCAAACTCAATTTGACCGATTTAGATATCTAAGTTGTGTGTGAATTTGCTGACTACTCGCTTCCCGATACAAAATTACCTATCTTTTCCGGACGCGTTTTTGGCGACGCCAGTCGCCTAGTAAGGGTAAAAGCCCACATTGTAGCTGAAGGGAAGCCCAACGGAAACCCTCGTCATCGTGAGAGCGAGAAAACGCCCTATGGCTAACGCCACGGCTTACGGCTATCGGGGAGAACCTTTGGTTCCGCTAGCCCCTAAAAGGGGCGCTGCGCAAACGCTTTAGACCTCTGGCCGTGCGCTTTGCGCATACGCCAGTCGCCGTGAGAGCGGGAGACCCTCCAAAGAGCGCTGGTCTCACCACATCCTAAGTCCTGGGGAGACGCTCTTGCAACAAGGCGGAAAACCTTTTGGGCTGTCACTTCCGCAGTGGCTCCCCTGCTGCACCGTCCTGGACTTTCCATCATTCGCAGTCCTTGTTGCCCTGCGGAAGAAACAAGGACTGCGAACTGCTTGCTGTTTCAGCGTCCGCCGGAAGGCGTCTACAAGTCAGCACACCCGGTCTCACAACTGGCATACTAGTTGTTGGCACAAAAGGGACAAGACCGAGAAGCTAAGATGTATGAACGTAACTGAGTATCAGTTACTTTATTAACATTTGTTAAAATTTAGAAATTTTAGTGGAACAATACTTAGAAGAAGATATAACAACATGAAAGCAAGCAAAAACAATTTAGCAAAAGTACTATTTAGCGTTATTGTTGCTGTTAGTCTTATAGCTTTGTCTGCTTGTGGTCAGCCTAGTGTGGATAACACAACTTCTCCTCAAGCTGCGAAAACTCCAGCAACAAAAACTCCTACTACCCCAACGGCAAGCAAAAATTTGGCAGAACTGGCACACTCAGCATCCACTCAGGGTTCTTTTACAACGCTAACACAGGCAGTGCAAGCTGCAGGTTTAACTCAACAAATGGCAGAACAAGGACCTTACACAGTCTTTGCTCCGACGAATGCTGCTTTCGCTGCTTTACCAAAAGGTACAATTGAAAAGCTTCTTAAACCAGAAAATAAGCAAGAATTGATCAAACTTTTGAGCTATCATGTTCTACCGGGACAGGTCACCTCTAGCCAACTGACATCTGGACAGGTTAAAACAATTGAAGGTTCTGCTGTGACAGTAAAGGTTGACACTACCACCAGTAGAGTTATCGTAAACGATGCTAAAGTCATTCAGGCAGACATTCCAGCTAGTAACGGCGTCGTTCACGTAGTGGATAAGGTTATTCTACCTCCAAAATTTCCAGCAAGTCTTGGCTCTAATTAGATTCAGTGAACTGTTACCAGTAAACCTGCCCTCACTGGTATGCCTATTTTCCGAGGACACGCTTGTTTAAAGCCATCGTTACCCAAGGGATGGAAGTGATAACTGTGGAGATACCAAGCTACTCACTTGAGATATGAGATATTTAAGGTAACTCCTTACACATATAAAAATTCTTTATTAAAAAGCACTGAGATAATATTTATTTTTATTTGCTTAAGTATAAAAACAAACATTTTTACAACCAATATACTCTGCATTTCTGTTTATTGTTGTTAACTTTAAGTACTGGTTGGAGCAATGTCTTCTTAGAACGAGCAACCAGAATATAGTTTCAATTATTCCCCTTATCCTAAGCCACTGTCTACTTTCGTCCCACATTTCCAGACCTCTCAATTAACCAACAAGGGATTAGTACCATTACCAGAGTGATCAAACAATTGATGATCATCTGTACGGTGCTCTGGTGATAAATATTTCTTAAAACACCTCATAGCAGGCTATGGTATATTTCGTACCTGTCTTCTGAAATTGGGCATGAAATAGGTTATTATCGATAGTCTTAACTGTCAAATCCTTTTTTAATTGATTAAAATTATCCTTGTATACAATAAGAAGAGTTTGTCAAGATTCATAAGGTTGAAGTTTCAACAGTACGTTAACGTGTGATTAAGAGCAGATTGGCTGAGTCTAGATTCCTTTTCGAGCTAACTGATGCTGCCAAAGTCTTAACTCCTAAGTTAAAGTGATTGGCAGAAGAAAGTTAAGTGATCACGAAAAACACCACCGTTACTCTATTTGTTGTATTCATGGTGCTTATAGTACGCCTAATGGAAGAAAATACAAAGCCACCTTAGACAGGTTGTGTAAGACATACTTGTCGCCATATGGCGAACTTAACTCCACTCAGTTGCTTGTAAAGGAAATGTAAAAATGGCTGTAAGGATCTTTTCTGATCTCATTCGATCAAAAATATGCTTTTTCTAAGTAAAGAATGTTCTAAGTAATACATTGGTCTAGATATGAAGCAGGTGTATTGACACGAAATTCAAATGAAAATACCCCAGCAATTCCAAAAAATTTTGGAGAAAATACAAAAGTATAGTCTCTTTATCAATGTCTTACTTTTGATGCAACAGTATTTAGATTGTTCAATAGTTTCATGATTAGGACACAAAAACAGTTCAATTTCTGTGAAACAGGCTACAATCGGAACAGTCTTTACAAAAGAATCTCCCAACAGTCATATTCATTTGTATGGAGTGGTAATTGTTTTTAGTAGTCCAAAGTCTTTATTTAGACTAGTAAGTGAAAGGTGATGTTGCTTGGCAACACACATGGCGTTGACTAAAGATAAGAATTTATCTTCAACCAGGCTTTCTCTCTAGGGGAAAACTCCGTTGTGAAGGTGTATAAATTCTAAATTTATCTTAGGCAAAGTCGCCAAAAGCCCTCTATTGTGTTGGTAAATAGTTCACCTTAAGAGTAGTAAACACATCTTAAGTAATTGATTCTGCAAGGAGCATGAGGAACGCGGCATGAACCAGGCTAACAACGTACTCGAAAATATATATCAGCCTGATGATCTGGAAATAATGAATCAGCCTGAGATTGAGTTAGAAGAACTCTTAATTGACGACGAAGAGGACTTGCTGACGGGCGATGAAGGCGAACTCGATGAATTTTTAGAGCCTCAGTCTGATGAGGACGACTTAAAGTCTGGAAAAGCCGCTAAGGGGCGTCGTCGATCTCAAAGCAAGAAAAAGCATTACACGGAAGATTCGATCCGCCTTTACTTGCAAGAAATAGGTCGAATTCGCCTGTTGCGTGCAGACGAAGAAATTGAATTGGCACGCAAGATTGCCGATTTACTGGAATTAGAACGAGCGCGCGAAAAACTTTCGCAGCAGTTAGCTCGTGAGCCTTACGACAGTGAATGGGCAGAAGCAGTACAAATACCCATGCCACAATTTCGTTATCGGCTACACATTGGTCGCAGAGCGAAAGATAAGATGGTCCAATCAAATCTGCGTCTTGTCGTTTCAATTGCGAAGAAGTATATGAATCGAGGCTTGTCTTTTCAAGACTTGATTCAAGAAGGTAGTCTTGGTTTGATTCGTGCGGCAGAAAAGTTTGACCACGAGAAAGGATACAAGTTTTCTACATACGCGACATGGTGGATTCGTCAGGCGATAACCCGTGCGATCGCTGATCAATCCCGTACTATTCGCCTTCCAGTTCACCTGTACGAAACCATTTCCCGGATTAAGAAAACGACCAAGCTGCTTTCTCAAGAAATGGGTCGTAAACCCACCGAAGAAGAAATTGCCACGAGAATGGAAATGACAATTGAGAAGCTGCGGTTTATTGCTAAATCAGCACAATTGCCTATTTCACTAGAAACGCCAATTGGTAAAGAAGAGGATTCTCGACTGGGCGATTTTATTGAATCTGATGGTGAAACACCAGAAGACCAAGTTTCTAAAAACCTGCTGCGAGAAGACCTGGAAAAAGTACTCGACAGCCTTAGCCCCCGTGAAAGAGATGTTCTCAGATTGCGTTATGGCTTAGATGACGGTCGTATGAAGACCTTAGAAGAAATCGGACAAATTTTCAATGTGACTCGTGAGCGAATTCGTCAAATTGAAGCAAAGGCGCTACGCAAGTTACGTCACCCAAATCGTAACAGCGTTCTAAAGGAGTACATCCGTTAGTTATTAGTCATTATGTCATGAGTCATTGATTTTAGACAAATGACTCATGATTGAGAAAAAACAAAAAGCGGTCAAACCAGTGCTGTTTTGAGGTTAACCCACAAACAGGCTATTGGTGCTTGCGAAAAGCCTGGAAGTATAACACTTCCAGGCTTTTTGTTTATTTATGTATTTATTTATTACCAAGCGCTCTGTAACCAGAAAAGTTACAGAATGCCCCAGAAGTGTAGGAAACCTTGACCAGAGAATAGCTCAATAAGGGCAGCGGCTAAAAAGCCAATCATCGCCAAGCGACCATTCCAAACTTCTGCTTGAGGTGTGAAACCCCAACGCCAAGAATTACGGTCATCAACTACAGGGGTAACGGTTTTTGTTGCGTTTGTCATAACTGGCACTCCAAACTGAATTATTTAAGGTTTGTTACCTTATGTAAACTAATATAACAATTTTTAAGAAGTTGTGTCACTTTTCCCATAATCTTATTGCAATTTTTTGACTTATTTTTAACTTACCTTGAAGTAAATCTCTTTAAGGTAATTGGTGTTCCTCCTTTGTTGAATGAGGTTTAAGTGTCATGAAACTAGAAATGAAGTGCAAACAGATATGCTTCCTACTACTTCCGTTACTGATTGCACAGGTTGGTGTTGCTCAAACGCCACAACAGAAGACGATTGCGCTGCCTCAGCTTCCTGAAAACTTAAAGGTACCACCAAATCAAGTGCTACTGCTTGGGGAGAGGGCTACAGGAGTACAAATTTATCAATGTAAAGCGAAATCCAGCAACACCAAGCAATTTGAGTGGACGTTTGTAGCACCTGAGGCTAAACTATTTGCGCTGTGACTACTTGTTTTATGGCGCAAATCCTTAACTGGGGCTAAGCCAGCACAGCTTAACTTACGCTAGTACTTACGGTTAAGTGAAAGTATTTCTAAAGTAAGCACTGCCTGGCAATTACCCAGCAATGATCAGCATAGCCTCTCTACACTAGAATTGCAGGCTGAGCATTACGAGTGTAGTTCAATCACAGAAATGATTTTTTCTTCACGACTAAGTTGAAGGATACTTTCACCAGGGCTATCTTTACCCAAGATTGGAACTGTTTCTACTCCAAGGCGTACCACTCGTTGGTGATTGGTAACTACAGCCACCTCAGCACCTGCGATCGCTCGTACCATTCCTGCTAAAATGTCAGTCTTGTTGGTGAATTTAAAGGTCTGAGTTCCAATATCACCCCGATTCGCCGCCCGCAAACCACTTACAGGAATGCGCTTAGCGTATCCTAATTGAGTGACCAGTAACAGGTTTTCCTTTGTGTTTGAAGTCACACAACCAACCATTTCTTCTTGCTGGCGCACGCGTAAACCTTGCAGACCCATAGCAGCGCGACCCATAATCGGGAATTGATTGTCATTAACCTCAAACTTCAAAACTCGCCCACCTGAACTTGCCAAAACCAAATGTTCGCTTCCAGTGCTGAACTGAGTGCATAACAATTCATCCTCGTCTTTGAGTTTCAAGATAGTTATTCCACGACGAGTAAGGTTAGTTAATTCTGTAAGGGACAAACGCTTGATTCTTCCTTGCTTTGTCAGGAGAACAATCTCACTATTTTCTGGATGATCTGGTAATATAAAGCGCTTAATCACACCTTCTTGAGCGTCCTGCTGAGCAGAATTTGACAGCAACGTAATCAATGGTGTTCCTCGTGCAGAACGTCCACTGCTGGCAGGGATATCCGCCACATTCACTGGGTAAACCTTACCACCACTGGTGAGTACCAGCAAGTCTTTTGCTGTGTCAGTTAACACACTTTGGAGCACAATGTCATTATCGGACGTACTGTTGTCAGTTCTCGCCTTTCGGGGTGAAGGTTGAGAGCGACGTACATATCCCCTGTGCGTAAACTCTAATACGACTTCTTCTGGCGGGGCTTCCAGTTTAAGATTTTCAACTTTGGATTTTGTATTTTCTATATCCTCTTGTGCTGTGTTGCTCTTGTGTTCAAGATCTCCCCTGTTCCTCTGCTCCTGTGCTATCCTAGTCCGACGATCATCATTGTATTTGCGCTTGAGCGATCGCAAATCTTTCTTGAGTGACTTCAATAATTCTCGTCTATCGTCCAGCAACGTCCGCAACAACTGAATTTGCCCATTGAGTTGCTCATACTCCTTGTGTAAATTTTGCTGTTCTAAATTCGTTAAACGTCGCAATGGCATAGCCAAAATAGCATCCGCTTGCACCTCACTCAAATCCAGTCGGTTTTGCAAGCTCATTTTTGCTGTAGTCCCATCAGCAGCACTTCGTAAAATCTCTACAACCTCATCTACGTGAGATAGTGCTTTGAGTAAACCTTCAACCAAATGCAGCCGAGTTTGAGCCTTATCCAATTCATGAGAGTAGCGACGGTTCAGAGTTTGCTCCCGAAAACTTAAAAACTCCTGCAACAGTTGACGCAAGCTCAACTGACGCGGTTGTCCATCTACCAAGGCGAGGAGAATCGCCCCAAAGTTGCTTTGCAAGGCGGTTTGGTGATACAAATTCTGGAGAACTTCTTGAAAATTGGTATCGCGTTTGAGTTCAATCACGACGCGCATTCCCTGGCGATCGCTTTCATCCCGAAGATCTGCAATTCCTTGAAGCCGACCTTGATTCACCAAGTCCGCGACTTTCTCAATCCAACCAGCCTTATTCACCTGATAAGGCAATTCTGTAACCACAATTGCTGTCCGGCGCTTGTTACCCCTGCTTTGCGCAACTTCCTCAATTTGGGCAATTCCCCGCAGCACAATACTGCCTCGACCTGTGGTGTATGCTTCTTTGATTCCAGCGTTACCCACAATTTCACCACCAGTGGGAAAATCTGGTCCGGGAATGATCTCAAATAATTTTTCATCGGATAAATCAGGGTTATCAATTAATGCTATCAACCCATCTATCACTTCCCCTGAGTTATGCGGTGGAATATTCGTCGCCATTCCCACAGCAATACCAGAACTGCCATTGAGCAAGAGAAATGGTAACTGTGCTGGTAATACGGTTGGTTCTTGTTGGGAATTATCAAAGTTACCGATAAAATCTACCGTTTCATCACCAATTTCCGTCAGCATTCCCTCGTGGCTGATAGCTGCAAGGCGCGTTTCTGTATAACGCATCGCTGCTGGCGGATCATTATCCACACTCCCGAAATTACCATGTCCTGCTAATAAAGGATAGCGACTGGAAAAGTCCTGTACCAGCCTGACTAAGGCATCATAAACTGCTTGGTCACCGTGGGGGTGGTACTTACCTAACACGTCTCCCACCACACGCGCACACTTACGATAGGGTCGATCCGGTGTCAACCCTAATTCGTGCATGGCATACAAAATGCGTCGGTGAACTGGTTTTAAGCCATCTCGCACATCTGGTAACGCTCGCCCAACAATGACACTCATGGCATATTCGAGATAAGACCGTTGCATCTCAGTATGCAAGGCTGTGGTAATGACCTGTCCCTCACAGAGAAGGTTTAACTGTTTTGCCATGAGTTTTTTTTCCTAAATTTCCACTACACAGAATTTGCCGTTAACGAAGACTGCAGCAACCACAGCATCACGGATGAAATATTCTTCATTACACAATCTTGATAGTCACAGGATAGAAAGCGGTAGTATCATCCTTGTTGACAAAGATTTATATTGATTATTTCAAAGAAAGCACACAAAGTTTTAATTAGGTGGTATTGTCCTGTTCACTAGCCTGTGTGCTTTTAGTTAAGATGCACAAACAAAAGTCAAATTCTCATGAAAACTGTTTTGATTGTCGAAGATGATCTGATTAATGCTCGCGTTTTTTCCAAAATCTTGACTAAGCGAGGTGGCTTGGAGGTCAAACATACTGAAAATGTAGAAGAAGTTATCAAAATTGCCCAATCGGGAGAAGTTGACATTATCTTGATGGATGTTTCTCTGTCAAGAAGTGTTTACCAGGGTAAGTCTGTTGATGGTATCAAAATTACACAAATGTTAAAATCCGATCCGGAAACAGCTATCTTACCTATTATTTTGGTAACAGCACACGCTATGGAGGGCGATCGCGAGAACTTTCTCAAACAAAGTGGTGCTGATGGCTACATATCTAAGCCGATTGTGGACCACCAACAGTTTGTTGACCAGATCTTGGCACTGCTACCTCAACAGAACGACTAAACGCACCATTTGGGGCATAAAAGAATGTTTCCCCCCCGGTAAACTGCACCTAGCACATTTCCATAGTAGTGTTCTTTTCTTAAGAACATACCTGGAACAGTAGCTCAACACATAGATTGCGATTGGGCTACTGCTTCTTTGATATAATAATATATATGTACTATTAGATGAGATTTTCAGCAAGTAGCAATGGGAAAGATGAGGGAGAAACTTACTCCAAATCAGAGACAATTTCCCTCCTTTCCCTGATCCCCTGTTCTCTACTGCGGGGTCATTTGTTGCCTGGTGCTAGAATCTGAAGGTTCTTCACGTTGCTGGAGAGCAGCTTGAATGCCAGGTAATTCTAAGAATTTTTTCGTATCAGACAGCAAGCGTGTGCCCCAAAGATTTTGTTTAAGAAAATCTAAATCAGCATAGCGTTCATCAATGCGGACTGCGGCTTGTCCCATTGCTAGAGCTTGTCTTTGATCGCCTTTGGCATATAAAGCTACTGCCAATGCTAATAAGGGTTCTGCGGCTTGTTTCTCCATCCCAACAGCGTCTTGCCATTGCTTAATTGCGCCCTGGATGTCACCCTGTTCATACAAAATTAATCCAACGTTGTTAATGGCGGGCCAGAATTTTTTGTCAAAGGAAATAGCTTTTTTATATTGGATGAGGGCCTCTGGAAGTTTATTCTGCATGTAGTAAGCATTGCCCAAATCAAACAATCCCTCTGGATCATTGGGCTTTAACTTCAAACCCTGCTGGTAGTAACTCGCAGCCACTTGGTACTTTTGCTGCTGAAAGTAAGCCGAACCCAAAGCAAACTGAACGTCGCCATTTTTGGGATTGAGAGATTGTGCCTTTTTCAGAGCGTTAATACTATCATCCAATTTTTTACTTTGCAAATACAACCCACCCAAGAGAAACCACACTTTATCGTTCTTAGGAGCCAGTTGTGATGCTAACCGAGCTCTTGGTAGAGCTAGTTCATACTGTTGAAACTGCGCGAGTTGTGCTGCTTCCTTTGCCAAACCTAAACCTTGCTGCTCCAACTTCGCCGCATCAAGTTGCAGTGTATGAGGTACCAGTGCTTGTGCGTTCGTAGGTTGAGGTATGGACAAACCACAACAAATAACTAAAAGAGAAATCAAACCAATCCGTTTAGGCACACTACCGCCTCTTTGCCAAGAATGAAAGAATCTTTCCGTTAGCTTAAACGATTTCCACTGTTGACGACAGGAAACTTTTACAAACAAGAGTACAAGCGTATTCCCTGACTTGTGACCGATGAACGCTACTTGGGGGACTCGCAGGGAACCTCTGTTGGGGTATGCAAGGGAGCATATGAATCAAACGCGTATGCCTTCGGCACGCTTTGCGCTTACAGCAGTCCCTCCTGGCACACCCGAAACCCCTCATTTGCGCACCTACTCACCAAGGGCATAGTGGTTCCTAATCACACTGGACTTTGGCGAGGCGGCTTTTACCCCATCTCCATCCCCAAATCTGCTTTACCGTCGCTATTTTGTAACAGAGTCGCAGCTATTGTGGATGACAACCTTGGCTTAGCTTTTTGACAACAAGCTATGACTCAAATAATATCATGCTATACCAGTACGCAAGTTAAATTTTCAACAACAAGCTAATGATTTAGATAACCAAACTCAGAATATTAAAGATCAGGTGCAACTGCATTTTCATCCTTTTTGTCTGGCTGTAGAACTGTCATTCTTCCAAAAAATGCCAACTGACGCAAAATTTATAGTGTTCATAATAACTGTAAAAGTCACCCATTCAGGTGAAGTCATAACAAAGCATTTACCAATATTATGAAGATAAATTAAGCTACTATAGATTCTATATGTTTACATACTCATTGATTTATTAATAACTCTATTTTCAAAAGCCTTCTAAAAGTTGTAAAACTCCAAATTATTCGTTTTGCTCTTACACTGAAAAACGCTGATATCAAGCTATTGTCATGACAAGCTATTATGACTATATACTTAGAAACTCCTGTAATTGATAAAAAAGTTAAGCATCCAGTACGCTGGTTGATTGGTTTAGCGGCAGCTGGAGTATTGGTGATTGGTGGAACCACAACATACACAGTTGTCAATCGGGGAACAAGCAAACAAGACATAACTGCACTGACTGTCCCAGTTGAAGCGAAAGATGTGACTGTGCGAATTTCTGCCAGTGGTATAGTGCAGCCTGTTCAGAGCGTGAATATTAGCCCGAAAAACTCTGGAACTCTGGTACAGTTGTATGTTGAGCAAGGCGACAAGGTCAACCAAGGGCAAATTATTGCCAAAATGGACAGTGCAGATATTCAAGCACGAATCGCTGAGGCTCGTGCAAACTTAGCACAGAACCAAGCACAGTTGAATCAAGTCGTTGCTGGTAATCGTCCTCAAGAAATTGCTCAAGCAAAAGCACGTTTAGCACAAGCAGAGGCGCAACTTGCTCAAGCGCGTGCTGGTAATCGTCCTCAAGAAATTGCTCAGGCACAAGCTCAAGTAGATGCCGCTCAAGCAAAGGCGAAATATACAACCGAACAACTCAAGCGTTACCAATCTCTCTACCAGCAGGGAGCTGAGAAAAAACAATTGCTCGACCAAGCCATAAGTGAAGATAATGCTGCTAAGGCGAGTTTGCTAGAAGCTGAAAAACGCCTATCTCTACAACAAATTGGCACTCGTTCTGAAGAAATTTCTCAAAAAGAAGCAACAGTTGCTGAATCACGAGCAGCTTTGCAATTATCGGAAGCGGGTTCCCGTCCCGAGGAAATACAAGCGCGTAAAGCAGCTGTTGCAGCTGCTCAAGCTAAGTTAAAAACAGAGCAAGTAAATTTAGACAATACGATTATCCGCGCTCCCTTTTCCGGAGTTGTCACCCAGAAGTACGCCAATGTTGGTGCGTACGTCACACCAACAACTTCCGCTTCCTCAAGTGCATCGGCAACTTCTAGTTCTGTTGTTGCTGTCGCACGTGGCTTAGAAGTTCTAGCGAGTGTGCCAGAAGCTGATATAGGTAGAATTAAGCAGGGGCAGCAGGTAGAAATTGTCGCCGATGCCTATCCTGATCAAGTATTTAAAGGTCATGTCCGCTTGATTGCTCCTGAAGCAGTCAAGGAAGAAGGTGTCACATTGTTCCAGATCCGGGTGGCAATTGATACTGGCAGAGACAAACTGCGTTCTGGCCTGAACGTGGACATGACCTTTTTAGGTGATAAAGTACAAGATGCCTTACTCGTGCCAACTGTAGCAATTGTAACTGAGAAGGGAAACACAGGTGTCTTAGTACCAGATGCAAAGAATAAACCCCAGTTTCGTCCTGTCACAATTGGAGCACAGGTCAAAGACCAAACTCAGGTTTTAGAGGGACTGCAAGGGGGCGATCGCATCTTTCTCAACCCACCTGCAGATTACATGATTCAGAAAAAGCAGGAACAGGAAAAGAAATGAACATCCTAGAAAGTATCAAGATGGCAGGGAAAACCCTGATGTCGAATAAGTTACGTAGCGCCCTCACCATGCTGGGTATTGTCATCGGGAATGCCTCAGTCATTGCCATGATTGGGGTTGGTGAAGGAGGGCAAAAGTTTGTCAAAAACCAGCTAAATTCCCTAGGATCAAACATTTTGTTTGTCATTCCTGGTAATCGTGAGACTCAGCGTATCAGCAGGAAAGTGGCGAAAAATCTAGTGCTGGAAGATGCGGAGGCGATCGCCTCTCAAGTGCCAACAGTAGCAGGAGTCGCGCCTGAGTTAAATGGTAGATATGTAGCCAATTACCGTAACAGAAATACCAATGTCAACATCATTGGCACAACTTCCAGCTTTCCCAAAGTACGGGAGTTTGATACTGCCAAAGGTCGGTTTTTTACCGACATTGATATAAAGCGCAATAATCAAGTTGTTGTACTAGGTGCCAATTTAGCAGAAAGATTATTTGGTATTAGTAATCCCATAGGTCAGCAGTTGCGAATCAAAAATGCTAGCTTTCAAGTTATTGGTGTCCTAGAAGCTAAAGGCTCAAGCTTGGGATCTGACTATGATGAAGCAGCATTGGTGCCAATCACAACCTCAGCAAATCGACTTGTCGGACGGAATTCTCCCTATGGCATTGCATTAGATTACATTGTTGCTTCTGCTCGTGATAGCAACAGTGTTGATGCGGCAGAATTTCAAGTCACCAATTTGCTACGCCTGCGGCACAAAATTATCAGCGAAGATGACTTTACCATCCGCACTCAGAAGGATGCTTTGCAAACTGTTGGTCAAATCACAGGTGCTTTGACAATTATGCTGGCTGCTGTAGCAGGTATCTCCCTATTTGTCGGCGGTATCGGCATCATGAATATTATGCTCGTCTCCGTTACTGAACGCACTCAAGAAATTGGTTTACGTAAAGCTATTGGTGCAACTCAGCAGGATGTTCTGTCACAGTTCATCATAGAAGCGATCATTCTCTCAGCAGCAGGTGGGTTAATTGGTACTGCGATTGGTGTGAGCGGCATTATGGTAGTATCAGCCTTGACTCCACTAAAAGCAGGAATTTCTCCTGTAGCAATTGCCCTTGCAGTTGGTGTTTCTGGTGGTATTGGTTTATTCTTTGGTGTTGTACCTGCACGTCGTGCGGCTCAACTCGATCCAATTGTGGCGTTAAGAAGTGCTTAAAAGAATTTAAAACAAAGCAGGTAACTAGAGTAGCATTACCCAATTCAGTAAACTGATAGTGGGTTAGGTAAAATTCGGTTAAAAATTTATATGGCAAATACTCAATTACTGACTGACTCCCGCGTTCCCAATCCGGGAAATCAACCAGTTATTATTCGTTTAGAAAATGTTTTTAAAGTTTACGGTAGTGGCGAAGCTGAAGTGCGAGCACTCAACGGTGTTGACCTCACTATAGAGGAGGGTGAATACTGTTCAATCATGGGGCCATCTGGTTCTGGTAAATCCACGGCAATGAATATCATTGGTTGCTTGGACCGCCCCAGTTCGGGACATTATTACCTGGATAAACTTGATGTCGCCCAAATGAAAGATACAGATTTGGCAGAAATTCGGAATAAAAAACTGGGATTTGTATTCCAACAATTTCACCTTTTACCTCAGCTGAGCGCTTTAGAAAATGTAATGCTGCCGATGATCTACGCTGGTGTGAACGGTAAGGAACGACGTGATAGAGCCACAGAAGCTCTCAAGCGAGTAGGCTTAGAAAAGCGTCTAAATAATAAACCAACTCAACTGTCTGGAGGACAACAGCAACGGGTGGCTATAGCTCGTGCCATTGTAAACCGTCCAGTTTTACTTCTTGCAGATGAGCCGACAGGCGCACTCGACTCGCGCACAACCCAAGAAGTATTGGATATCTTTGGTGAACTCAATGGCAGTGGTATCACTGTTGTAATGGTAACCCATGAGCCAGAAGTTGCTCGTCAAACACGGCGTGTTGTTTGGTTTCGTGACGGTGATGTTGTACACTCTCACCTCAGTCCATCTGATGTGGGTCATTTGGCGGTGTCTTAGCTTGTGAATACTACTCCATTGATGCAACAGCATTGAGGTTATCTGCAATCGCGATACGCGGAGCGTCAAGCCTATGCGCAAAGCGCACGCTGCGCGAACGGCTTATCGCCTTTTTTTGATAGCAGCAGCGATCGCCACTCCCAATACAACACACATCACATTTATAGACTTTGCAATTAATTCGCTAGGATGCGTTAAGCTTGCCTAACGCACCATCACCCCCCTAGTGATTAAAGGCTTGAGGTTTTGCCAGTTTCGGATTGAGTTTCAATCGGCTTAACATCGCTGTAGCCCATATCACCGACAACTGTCCGCAAGACAGACATTTGTTCTTCAAAATCCAGTGTTTCTATTTGAGAAAGCACATTGTTAACTGCGTCAGTTGGTTTGTAGTTTCCTGGTATGTCAACGACTTGATCACCCATATTTTGTGCCCAAGCAAACCAGACGAATAGCTGGTTGTTTTCTTTGATGGCACCATACGCACGAGAAGATTCAGAATCTTCACGGTTGACAATTTCTCGCATAATTGTCAATTGTTCATCCTTAGACAATTTATAGTAATCGCCTAATAGTATTGGTGCTAGTTCTGGTTCTGCGGCAGGGGGAGCAGCGGGAGTAATTGAGTCACCCATTTTTTTATACACAAAATACAACCAAGCCAGTTTGGCATCTGTATCTAAGCGGTTAAATGTCTCTACGACTTTTTGAGTTTCACCGCTTAGGGCTTGAGGAACATTTTGATCGTAACTTGATGTCATAATTTTTATCCAAGGTTATTTCACAGATCAAACTTAGGGGTATCAGAGTTTGATCATCAATATCGACCACCAAGAGAAAGAGTTTTAGGAACTGGCAAAATAGACTTTTATCTGCCTTTTAATAGAGGTAAAAATCTATCCACAGATGCCAAGGATAGAAGAGTTGCCTTTGATACAATACCAGTTTGATAAAGAAATACTTGCAGGAGTTAGTCATGCCTGACGAAGTGAAGCCCAATCCATCGGAATCTCCTACCCAGGATGCACAATTAGCCGCTGAAAACATCGCTAGTGGTGAAGAAAAAGCACCAGGCGTGGATATCGAAGAAGATTATAAAGCTGCACAGCAATTGAGCGTGAGTGGAATTGATCGCACAGGTGAAGGTGCCAAAGCGGCTGAAGAGGTAACTGCACCTAAGCAGGAAGTGGGTCAATCGGAATAGAGAAAAACACAAGCCAAGCAAACTAGTAATCCTGATGATTACACAGATTTGGCAAAAGATGTTGGTGCTTCTAAAACTGAAGCTATAACTAACGTTAGTGATGATTTGGTAGAACAGGCAAAGAAAAAGGGTTAATAAAAGTAGTATTGGCTGGATTTGATAACAAAGTCAACTCAGATAAGTGTTCAATCTGTATTCAGCGTTATTTTACTCTTTTCTCATTCCTATACATCACAACATGGAAAAATATTCGGGAGGATTGCTACCTCCCGAAATTTACTATAAAAAATAGCTTATATTAATTGTTAGTTGACAATTAAACTAACAATTAATAGATTTTATTACCTCTAACAACTGACTTGGGTGATGAATTAAAAAATCTGGATGTTGTTTTGCTAATACTTCCTGTGAGTTGAACCCCCAAGTCACTGCGATCACCTTAATATTTGCTTTTTTTGATGCTTCGATGTCTCTGGTTTCATCTCCTACATAGATAACTTCTTGAGGTTTAATCTGTTTTTGCTTCAATACATTATTAATTATTGTTGTTTTACCGAAAATTGTCACTCCTGAAGAGATAAACTCAAATAACTTATCTAAATCATTGACCTTGATAAAATCTGTCACATTTTCTAGAGAATTAGAGGTTATAATTCCTAGTCTATAACCTTCATTGTTAAGCGCAACTAAGGCTTCTTTAATTCCTGAAATTGGTTTTAATTCTTTTATTTTATTTTTTAACTCAGTTTTCACTTTTTTGACCAAAAAAGGTATTTTTAAAATTGAAATTCCTGAGTATTTAATGATTTCCCTAGAGCTTAAGTTTCTTAAAAGGCCAAGCTCCTCTTGGGTAATTGGTATATATCCAAACTCTCCAGCTAAACGATTGGCAATACTTACCAAAGCATCTACTGTATCAGCAATTGTGCCATCAAAATCAAAAATAATTACTTTCTGGGTCATTCTTTCGCCTGTGGGAATGCGTCTAGATTAGCACGGGCATTCCGTCGCAACATATCTGGCTTAATCCGTCGCAACGCTGATGCCGAAAATTGTCTATCCCACTCTTGATCTGATATTTGAGCTAATTCTACCAGTTTAGGCGCAAGATTCCCAGGATACGGTTCAAACTCTGCAACATCTGTTTGTTTGGCAAAGCGCTGATTCCAAGGACAAACTTCTTGGCAAATATCACAACCAGCAACCCAGCCTTGTAAGTGGGATGTCATTGTTTGGGGCAATTTTTCATTGCGATTTTCAATCGTGTGATAGGCAATGCAGCGATTAGCATCGACGACAAACGGTTGGGTGATAGCACCTGTTGGACAAGCGTCAATACAACGAGTACAAGTACCACAGTGTTCTGTATGTGGGCGATCGCTCTGCAACTCCAAATTCGTCAGCACTTCCCCTAAAAACACCCAAGAGCCATACTCCTGGGTTATCACGTTTCCGTTCTTTGCAATCCAACCAAGTCCAGCTTTTTGCGCCCATACTTTATCTTGCACTGGACCTGTGTCTGCATAGTATCGTGCTTGAATTCCTTCATCAAATCCTTGCAACCAGGTTGTCATTGCCTTGAGTTTTTTGTGCATGACTTTATGGTAGTCTCGTCCCCAAGCATAGCGAGAAATTTTTGCGTATTCCCTTGTTCCAGGACGTTGATGATGTGTGTAGTAGTTGAGGGCGACACTAATGATCGTTCGCACCTCTGGCATAACCTTACGAATATCTTGGCGCTTAGGATTTGTCATCCATTCCATATCAGCGTGATAACCCAACCCTAGCCAAGTTTGCAATTTTTGTGTCTGTGTTGTGTTTTCCCCATCTATCGCAGCAATCCCAACCTTTTGGAATCCCAACTCTAAGGCTTTTTTTTTGACCTCACTGCTATTTGTTCGGGGGGATAGATTCATTTACTTTCTTTTAATTTGCCCTATGATAGTATAGTTTTTCTATTTTACACTATTGAGTCAAAGTTGTGACTGACATGGGCTTTGGTCTACTATCACGCTAGTAATTTGTACTCGCCAAAAAAATATACCTCAAAAGTAGCTTTCGAGTGTGGTTGCTTTTGTATTTCAATGAATGAATTGTTAGCTATCGTGATACAGGTAAATCTATGACAGTTGCTGAATCTACACCCACAACAGTAGATGAAAATTTGCAAAGATCGGGAATTACAGAACCAACTCTACTGCATTACTTTCAAACTTTGAATGCAGGAAAATTTGAGGAAACAGCTGCTTTGTTTGCAGAAGATGGTGTTATGCATCCCCCATTTGAATCCGGGATTGTGGGGCGAGATGCAATTACTCGATATCTACAACAAGAGGCTCAAAATGTGAAAGCTTACCCCTGTGAGGGTGTCGTCGAGACTTTAGAGGGTGAGCAAATTCAATTTCAGGTGACAGGCAAAGCACAAACTTCTTGGTGTGGTGTTAACGTCTTGTGGAAATTTATCCTCAGTCAACAAAAAGAAATCCTTTATACGAGAATAAAACTTTTAGCCTCTCCCAAAGAATTACTCAATTTGCGACGATGAGTAAGTAGATACACATAAAAAAACCTAGCCTAGCCTTGTCTTGCGCCCTATGCCTATGGCTAACGCCACGGCTATCGCCGAACGGCACGCCTAGGGCGAACGGGCGCTTGAGAACATGTACGAGAGACTTTGGCACAAAACTAGTTAAGCAAAGACTCAGATCGGTTTTTTCCGGTCGAGCCAGTTAGTATTGTAAACGCTACCCAACAGAGGGTTGTACGCCACTTGCCGGACTCGTGAGGCACGTTCCCAATTTAGGTGTCGTCTTCAACAGACGATCTAAAGTTAATTGGTCAAATTTCACTATTTAGGTGTCGTCTTCAACAGACGATCTAAAGTTAATTGGTCAAATTTCACTCACTCTAAAAATGATCACAAGCAAGAAATCAAATAAACGTAGCAAAAATTATAATTTTTGTTAATTTTTTTAATTATCTTATGATTTTGGCATTTTATAGCAGTTGCCAGGTAGATTAGGACATGAACTAATGAGAAAATGCCCACACCACCAGACTTTCACACGCCTGTTAAGAGTTCCGTGTTAAGAGTTCCCTGCTATATTTATGCCGTAGTGTTAATTTTTGGCAAGGTGACTTCTAGCTTCAAACAGTTACCACCCTCAACCTGTAGCTGGTACTCTACGTTATCCATGAGACGATGCATGATGAGCCAACCGTAGCCACCTTCTTGTTGATCAGTAGGATTTGGGGGCGAATAATCAGATAAATCGAAGCCTTCGCCGTGATCCCAAACTTCCAATGCAATATCCTGGTCTTTCAATTCTAGACGAATGAGAACTGGCAAGTAGGGTTGATCCTTATGGGCATGACGTACCACATTAGAATAGGCTTCCACCAAAACTAAGCGCAAGCGACTTGATTGCTTTGACCAATCAACTGAACCTTTGAACTGAACTTCCAAGCAACCTACCAACCAGTTTTCTACGATGGTTAAAAACTTTAAATCACTTGGTACATGAAGCTCGCTTTTCATCACTTACAAAACCTCCAGCGAAAGTATAGTTTGGTCATCTTCTTGAACTCGGTTGTCTGCTTGAATACGCGCTAGTAAGTGGTTAAGATGAAGTGGTTGGGCTTCCATCTTAAGCAATTGCCACAGACCCTCTTGATTCAGCATAGAACGGCTGACTCGCTGGGCGCTATCAACTAATTCTTGTGTAAAATCTTTAGTATTTAAGACTTCTGCTTCAGTAACACCATCACTAGCTAGCAGTAGGATATCTCCGGGAGCAAGAACCAACTGACTAGACATGACCTGCCATACAGGCAAGATACCCAGAGGAACGCTACGTACCTTGAGATATTTGGGTTTTGTTTCTACAATCTCTCGGTATGACCAAACCAAGGGATATATATGTCCTGCGTTAGCATAAACTAGTTGCCTGGTATTGGGAGTATAGCGAGCTAAGACGACGGTGATAAAACAATTGTTGCTGATCAAATCATCGCTGAGAGTATGATTGAGGTTTTGCATCACCACATTTGGTAGAGGGGGTGATTCCTGAGACAACTCTCGGCGCAACACTGAGATAGCACTAGCCATGAACAAAGCCGCTGGGACACCCTTACCAGAAACGTCTCCCACAGCTAACCACAAGTCTCCTTTTGGATGGACAAACACTTCAAAAAAATCGCCTCCCACTTCACGAGCAGGGTAGCAACAGGCTTGTACCCTCACACCCTTGATATCGGGCATCGTTTGACGGAGTAGGTTGTTTTGAATTTGGCGAGCAACTTCCAACTCAGTGCGGATTTGCTCTTGCTTGTGATGAAGATGTTGATAAAGTTTTGCTTGAGAGAGCGCAAGAGCTGCTTGTTCAGCAACACCTCTAATCAGGTCGATATCTTCTTGTTGCCAAGAACGAGCGTGCTGATGCTGCTTGAGAGCAAGAACAGCAAGCAGGTTTTGCTGCCATGTCAGAGGCACAACCAATTTTTGAGATGCTTTATCATCATGTATACTTAGGGCTTTTTGTGATTGACGGGTTGCAAGAACCTCGCGAATCAAAAGATTTAGGCCGAAATCACAACTCGAATCTGGGAATTTTGGATCTTGGTAGCAGAACTGGTCTGGCGTTAGGCGATCGCCCTCCACTGGTCTGAGCATGCAATAACTGGCTTCAAAAGTCTGTCCTACTGTTGCGACAATTCTTTGTAGCATAGTGTTGTAGTCCAGAGACTCTCGAATAGCTGTTGTGACTGCATTAAATAAAGATTCTCTCCGCAAGGCGCGACTCAACTCTTGTGTGCGTTTTTTTACGACTCGATATATATCAGCTGCTTGTTCAACAACTGCTTTGAGTCGCTCTGGTTTCCAAGGTTTAGTAATGTACTTGAAGACCTGACCAGAGTTTATCGCCTCTACTAAATCTTCGACATCAGTAAAACCAGTGAGTAAAATCCGGATTGTATCAGGAAAGCGCTCCACTGTTCTACCCAGAAATTCTGTGCCATTCATTTCTGCCATTCTTTGATCAGAGATAATCACAGCCATCTCGCCTTCTTTATCCAAGATGTTTAGGGCAGTGACGGCATCACTTGCCTGATATACCTGAAAATCTCGCCGAAAAGTACGGTAGAGTAAATGTAGGTTGTCAGGCTCATCATCCACCACCATGAGCTTCAGCTTTCCTGTCTCTATCTCAGTCATACTTAATTTGACTTTCTAAAGACTTTGATACTAACGCAACAACTTGCTGTTGCCATATAATCATAAAAAAAGACTTGACAGAAGGAAAAGTAAATAAAATTCGTCCAATTTAAACTCATAATTTCTCTAATTTATCAATTTTTTTCTAAATTCTGGTAAGTCCCCTAAGAATTTTTTACAGCTTAATATAAACTCTATCCCACTAGTCCAGAACGTAATGCGCGAACCGCTGCTTGTGTACGGTCATCGGCGCATAACTTGTTCAAAATATTTCGGACGTGTGTTTTGACAGTTCCAACTGTAATGTAAAGTCTTTCGGCGATCAGCGCATTGCTACAACCTTCTACAATCAATTGCAAAACTTCTAATTCTCTTTCTGTTAAAGTGTAAGGATCGATTGTGTCTTGGGGTTGATTTTCTTTATCTGGGCTACTATCAACAGACATCTGTAAACTAGTCTTATTGTCTAATTTTGTGACTTCAGGCGAGTATGGATTTTGTTGAGCTTGTTGCAATACAATTCGGGCGATCGCTGGATCAATCCAAGCGTTACCGTTATACGTGACTCGCACCGCTTCAAGTAAATTGTCAAATTTAATATCCTTCATGCAGTAAGAGTCCGCTCCTGCTGCAAAAGCAGCTAGCACCGCTTCTTTATTATCCTGCAGCGTCAGAATCAATACTTTTGTTGCTAATTCTTCCCCGTCAGTTGTAGATTTTATCTCGCGTGTCAATTCAATCCCATCTTTGTCTGGTAAACCAATATCTACAATGGCAATATCTGGTTGTAGCGTATTTAACATTTTCAAACCCTCGACAGCATTGGTCGCTTCGCCAACAACTTCAATTTCTTCCTTTTGCTGGAGTGCTGTCCGAATACCCACACGGGTCAGATCATGATCTTCAATCAAAGCAACACGAATTTTAGCCATGGTCTATTACCGCCCTTATACTCAAAAGCTGTAAAATTGAGTTTACAAAAAAGTCTCGGAAGATGCAGTTTAAAGATGCCTGTGGAAAATATAACAGAGCTTTTTGAGTTAGACTAACATATAAAAGCATCCCCTTTTTGCCACAGGTATTTGATAAGATACTTACCCGCTTAAGCCTCCACAGCTTGTGTGTTAGACTAAAAAACACCGGAGTTTATAATTATCCTTCTTAAACATTAGCTTCAACAATAAAAACAAAAACGCGAAGTGTTTCTCCTGCTTAGGAGTTCCTGAAATTGATAGATTCCATTGTGCATCCTGAATTCTATAGGAAGTAGCCTAACATTTAAATAGATACCATAAGTTATGCTGCTTCTATTTTTATTGAGACTTAACAGGACTTCCTTGCCAGCAGGAGCGGGTTGGGGGTTAAGTCTGCCGCACAGAATCAATCTTTCTAAAGGCGCGTTAGCGCAGCGGAACGAAGTTCGCTTCACGTTTTGTGCAGTTTTTTCTCACGGCAGGATTTACAACTTTGACTCGTAAGTTTTTTCCTGTGTAAGTAGGTCGGTGTTGAAAATTGTCGTTATGACAAGGCAGGAGGCAGAGGGCAGAAGGCAGAAGAGAAGAGCTTTTTGGGCAACTTTACTTTCCGTTACATACTTCGGTTTTTTTGCGCCGTTCTACTTAAGTCCTGGATACATATCATAATTGATTTGTACAGTACCTAAGCTATAGTGCTGAGTTTTGATCTACTTTTCTGAATCTCCGTAATTTACCGGAGAGTGCCCTCACAACATCTATTTTGTAAAATTCCCTCACTTAAACTTCTGGAAACAATTTGATAAGCTATTGTTCTATCTATGTAGTTGGTGCGAGGCTCATAAAGAATAGGCTATGTCTAAACTGCCTAGAAAGTTTTCAGTATTAGGGTTACCAGTTCATGTGACAACTGACTATCCAGGCTGGTTGCTAGAAAGTTTGCACAAAGGTACAGGAGCTCATGTCGTCACTTTGAATGCAGAAATGACCATGCAAGCAGAGCGGAATTCTTCCCTAGCAAAGATCATACAAACTGCTGAGTTAGTCGTTCCAGATGGAGCGGGGGTTGTTTTGTACCTGCGATGGCTATTGCAGCAAAAAGTCCAAAGAACTCCCGGAATTGAATTAGCAGAAAAACTTTTGCAAGAACTTGGGCAAACACAGAGTGAGGCAAAGGTATTTTTCTACGGAGGAGCGCCGGGTGTAGCCGTAAAAACATCAGAGTTTTGGCTTTCCCAAATTCCAGGTTTGGTCGTAGTTGGTACTCACTCTGGCTTTCATTCACAACAAGAAGAAGAACAATTGCGACAAACTCTTGTCCAACTGCAGCCACAGGTGATTTTTGTTGGTTTAGGAGTTCCACGTCAAGAGTTATGGATTGCGAATAATCGCCATTTGTGTCCTCAAGCAATATGGATTGGTGTTGGAGGGAGTTTTGATATTTGGTCGGGGATAAAAACTCGTGCTCCTAGTTGGCTGGGGGATAACAATTTAGAATGGCTATATCGGTTATATAAAGAACCTTGGCGCTGGCGAAGAATGTTGGCGTTGCCTGAATTTGCCTTGAAAGCGTTAATTTATCGGTTTTTTCAAGTGTCAGGAGTAGGTGTAACGTCAAATTTGTAAACTATTGTTAGTTGTGCACCACAACAGTCCTAAATCATTTGTGAAAAACAAGATACCCCGATTTAAAAAAATCGGGGTTGTGCGTCTCTCAATGTTCACAAATCAAATATGATTGCTATTGCTACTAACTACCAACCGAAATTTTTCACTGCCGAAAAACTTGTTTTGGATTCAAGGTTGCCAGGTTTCACCTGGGAATACTGATTGTATTCAATCTCAAATCTAGAACTATTACTCCTCCAATGTTACTATTAACCAAGCGAAAAGCTCCTGAAAAATCCGTCCTGACTCAAAACAGCGAAACAAAACAGCAAAATGGTAGTGTTGAATTCATGGTGCAATTACGCTCTGTGTCGAAAACTTATGCCAATGGTTGTCATGCTCTTGCCAATATAGATTTGGAAGTCAAAAAGGGTGAATTTTTGTTTATCACAGGAGCAAGCGGCTCTGGTAAATCGACGCTTTTAAAGCTGTTGTATGGGGATGAGTTACCAACACAGGGAGATGTGATTGTTAATGAGTACAATATGGTACCTTTGAGGGGCCATCGCTTATCATTTTTCCGCCGACGCATTGGTGTTGTGTTTCAAGACTATAAACTTATTTCTCGGCGGACAGTGGCAGAAAATGTTAGTCTCGCGCTAAAAGCTCAAGGATATACGCGCAAGGAAATTCAACGGCGTTTAGAACCTAGCTTGAAACTGGTAGGTTTACATTCCAAAGCAGAATACTTTCCAAAACAGCTTTCGGGTGGAGAGCAACAACGAGTAGGTATTGCACGAGCAATCGCGGGAACACCACCCATTCTTTTGGCTGATGAACCAACTGGAAACCTTGACCCAGATAACTCCTGGCAAGTCATGCAGATTTTCCAAAAGTTAAATTCTTTTGGAGCAACAGTGATAGTGACAACCCATGATGAACAGTTAGTCCGCAGGTGCAATCATCGAGTGATGCAAATGCAAAATGGGCGGCTTTATCCAAGAACTTAAAGGTGGAAGTTTTCTATTGATACCCACCTGCGAGCAAGATCGCATTACTCTGGTGGCTCTTGATAAGGAAACAAGGGTGTAGGGAGATAGGTCAACCAGAAAAATTGATCATACTTCCTACATCCTTAGATTTATATTCCGTTTTTATAAAACGCTTCAATCAATTTTGCACAAGAGCTTTTCTAGCGCTGATCATTTGAATGAAATACACATCTAGTCTAGAATGGGCATTGCAATGTCCAACGCCAGATGCCCACGGAGGGAAAACGCCACATGCTACCCTTCGGGAAGCCGCCCTCCGGGCGTCTAAGCCTGTGAAACCCGTCCAACGCAGTGGCTCCCCTCCTGCTGCACTGGTTCCCTACTTAACTTGAGAGTGTATTACACCAAAAGCAGACTGCTATAGATTGACTCGTTAATAACAGAAACTAAAATCATCGATGGTGAATTGACCATCAAAAGCGCAGAAGGTAATACGGTGAATATCCTTTGCTGATAGTGATAATAAAGTGTTGGGAGATGCACCAGAGTCAAAATTAGCAAGATTTGCTCCAGGTAGTACCGTTTGTGCCAGTAGTTGCTGATCGCGAGCGTATGCTGAAAGCACAAGCCGCTGTGAACTGGTGACAAAAGCACTGACAAAATGAACAGGACGTAGAAAAGTTGCTTCTATATATCCATTTTTAGGTGCTGCCATTAACACTACTAGACCAGAGTGGGTAGGAAATGCTGGGTTTGAAGGCTGTATTGCTATACAATTCTTAAAAACAACTCCCCATTGCTCATACTGCCGTTCCACTGCTTCAAAACATCTCAATTCTTCCAAAGTTAAGTAGACGCACGTGGGTACTGATACGACTTTGCTGTCAATAACTTTTTCCACTTGACCTTGCGAAACTGGAAATTGATTTTGATTTTTAGAATCAAATTCGTTACGAGAGAATTTATGGTCTTTTATGGTTGACTTTGTCTGCGATTGAAGACTAGCCTGCTTTGCCACGACACCCCGCTTTGTCATTATCTAGAGAACAGTTAGATGATTAACGACATAAAAATTCATTGGTTTTGATCAGCTGCATAGGATTCTAGGTACAAAAACTAGTTGCCCAGCTAGCAGCATGAAGCACACCCGGGTTTACCTACTTAATATATTCAATGAGTGTTTACACTTTTCTGGACGCTTACTCATATCAGTGATGTTTCTGATAGAGCACTACAACAAATTAATGTCACTTCTGACAGTATAGTTATATTTACTACTAGTAAAAAATATGTCTTAAGAGTTTATTTTTCTAGATATCTAGAAGCACAAAAAAAATAAAGCGTAAAAAATATTACATCTTTTATCAAATACATGTAGATTTTACAGACACTTCATGAGAGGTAGGAATGAGGAGTGTATGAATGTTATCTGTAAGCGTTGGTGAACTACTAAATTTGGAAACTGGAAGATGGGTAGATAAAAAAGTAGGCGGTTGGGTTTGAAATAGACAACCCGGACTGCCTTATACCGTTTCACTTTAAGGTTGATACAAATAGGCAGCAGAGGAGCAGAGGA
>NZ_JCACKO010000064.1:0-29408 GCF_059505445.1 Brasilonema angustatum
TCCGCCAAGAAATAAATTTCTTGGCTCAAAGTCTAAGTCCGTTAAAACGGACTGAAAAACTTACTCAGTCCGTTTTAACGGACGCGTGTTTATTAGCCCAGAACTTGAGTTCTGGGCGTACTCAGCCGGAGGTGCAAGATCTAAGTTGAGGTAATGTCACACTCTTAATAATGATTCAAGTTAATACCAGCTTCTTTCGCCATTGCTTCCAACCCTTTAACTTCTAGGGTTTTGATTGCTTTGGTAGATATGCGCATTCTGATCCAACGTTTTCCGCCTTCCCACCAAATACGCTTGTTTTGCAAGTTAACTTGCTGAAGGCGCTTGGTACGACGGTGGGAGTGGGAGACGGCAAAGGCGTTATTTGCTTTTTTACCTGTTAATTCACAGCGACGAGACATTATCTGAAACTCCTATATTTTTCTTTAGCACAATCTCTCATTATATAAAATCACTTAGCGAATGCTGACAAATCCAGCTTTTGTAATTAATTCCTGACCCTGAGCAGTTAGCAGTAATCTGGCATAAGACTCGCCTGCTTGTTGGTCAATTTGACCATTCTGTTTCACAACCACCGATAATCGCCGACTCAGAGGATACTGACCACTCAGGAACACTTGGGTGTTGACTTGGTTGCGCTGTTGCGGACACTGCTCGAGGGGGACAAAGGGCAGTTTGTAGGGGGGAACAAGTTCATTAGAGTTACGACCCACTGGCAAAGGCTTAACGTGACACTGCGATATCACCAATGGTGCTGAGGTGTAGTAAATACCTCCTGGATTGTCAGCAACTTGGCGTAAAGCCTCGGTTGTTGTTGGTATAAGTATAACAGTGGCACTTTTGTCTCGCTCTTTTTTACCATAAGGTATGATTTTTAAGTCAGGACCGCCAACTTGATTCCAGTTGGTGATTTTGCCCGCATAAATATCATTGAATTGACCTACTGTTAGACCTTTTATGTTTAAGCTTGGGTTTACGGCGATCGCAATCCCATCAATCGCCACTGGTATTTCGTTGAGAGAAAAACCTCGTTGTCGCGCTTGCTGATACACTTGATCTGGAATCGGGACAGAGGACTGAGCAAACGACAGTTGATTGTCTAACAACATACGGATACCAGTCTGGGAACTAGGAGCACCACCTTCAGGGTCAATGTAACGCAAGCGAAAGTCAGGCCAAACCGTTTCAATAATTGGGTCTGCTGCTTTACGGATTGACACCCAAGTCGTGCTACCACCATAGTTAAACGCCCCAGATGGAACATTCTGCACCTGGGAGAAACTTTTGACGTTAGACTGCCCTAGAGACTGTGATTGATTGTTAACTAAACTACCCAAGTCAATACCAGAGCGTTTCATCAACCACCAAACACCACCTCCGATTAATCCTAGTGTGAGCAGCAGCGCCAAAACGAGAACAATTGTTTCGTTTTTTTGGGACATAGATCAATGGCTTGTAGCGCCAGAACTTGCTTCAAACATCAGTATAGTTAGGAATTCTATACTTTTTTGAATTCTGTTCCCAAAATGCCACAGATGTTAATCTGAGGCTGAGCCTCACTATAGGTATTCCCAGGCTGCAGCCTGGGAACGAGAGATTCCCCAGCAAAGTCAGGGAACCAGAGAGTAGAGTTATTCTACTTTGCAGCTTCTTGCGTTAACTTGGTAAGCACCTCATTGGAACGCTCAACGAAAGATTTCATTCCTTCAGCGTCAAAACCTTTTTGAGACATCAGTGCCAAATCATATACATGTTGGCAAACTAAGTTCACTAGCTGTCCGCTAGGTGACTGAACATCATCTTGAATAATACTACCTTGACTCAGATTCGCTAAATTTTGAATCAATGGGTGAGCAGTATTGACTAAGAAAACGTGATCTTCGGGAAAATCTGCTGCTTGCTGTTGCATTAAAGCGCTCATTTCCCGCATGCGGCGCAAAAATTCTGGCAAAAGTACCATTGCTGGTGGCGTTCCTTGTGGATCGTCTGCTTTTAAAGCTTCGGTGCGAATATTCAGCTTGGGTTTGTTGAGCGCTTTCTCAAACAGCTCTTTGATCACCTCACTTTTGGTTTTATTCGTCTTGGGATCAACAATTTCCCCAGATTTGTCTTGATCCAGCAGGGTGCTATCTAAATCGGAGTCTACGCGTGTAAATTTAACATCCTGATATTCCCTCTCCAAGAAGTTGATGAAGTGGGTGTCGATAAAGGAGTCCATAAACACAACTTCCAAACCTTGATTTTTGTGCAGTTCTATGTATGGGGTTTGGGCTGCTTCATCGGTGGCGTAGAAGACGCGGTTTTCGTGACGTTCTTTGTTGCGTTCTAGGTATTCTTTGAGAGTTGTGTACGGCAATTTTGGAGTGTCTGCGGAAGCAACATCTTGCCAAACATCTCCCTCTTGAGACTGTACCTCAACTGCTGGGGTAGCCGTTGACGGCTGAGTGGTTGGTTGATAGGTGCTGCGAAAGACGATGATATCTTCGACTTGTTTTTTGAATTTCTCGTCGTTGAGAACGCCAAATTTTACGAAAGTACCTAAGTCTTTCCAAGTATTGATGTATTGTTCGCGGTTGTCGCGGTAAAGTTCTTTGAGGCGATCGCCCACCTTCTTCGCGATATAGTCACCAATTTTGCGCACAGTGCGATCAGTTTGCAAAGCACTCCGCGACACATTCAGGGGAATATCAGCGCTATCAATCACACCTCGCATGGGCAGAAGAAATTGTGGGATAATTTCTTCACAATGATCGCTGACATAAACTTGGTTGCAGAAAAGTTTGATTTGCCCTTTGGTAACATCAACATCCGGCTTCATTTTGGGGAAATACAGAATCCCATTGATGATGAACGGGTAGTCAGTATTCAGATGCACCCAAAGCAACGGCTCTTCTTGGAAAGGATACTGATAGCGGTAAAATTCTAAATAATCCTCTCGACTCAGGCTACTAGGACTTTCCCGCCAGACTGCCCTTTGCTTATTTGATACTTCGCCATCAAGCTTAATGGCGACTGGCATGAAATCGCAGTATGTTTTAATCAGCGTCTTTATGCGTGCTGATTCTAAATACTCCTGTTCTTCTTCTTGCAAAGTCAGGGTAATCGTCGTACCAATAGTTGTACGAGCTGAATCTTCCAGAGTGAAGGATGGGGAACCGTCGCAACTCCAGTGAACTGCTTGTGCTCCTTCTTTGTAAGACAAGGTATCGATTTCTACCTTTTGTGCGACCATGAAGGAGGAGTAGAAACCAAGACCAAAGTGACCAATAATTGGTTGTTCTGAACCGCCTTGGTACTTGTTTATAAATTCCTCTGCACTAGAGAAGGCGACTTGGTTGATGTATTTTTTGACCTCCTCTGCAGTCATTCCGATACCATTGTCGGTAATGGAGAGCGTCTTTTTGTCTTTATCTATGGCGATTTGAATTTCCGGTTCACCGATTTCACCAGAATACTCCCCAGCGCGAGATACCATTCTCAACTTTTGGATAGCATCTACAGCGTTGGAAACGAGTTCCCGTAAGAAGATTTCATGATCGGAATAGAGAGACTTCTTGATAATCGGGAAAATATTCTCAGTATGAATACTGATTGTACCTTGTTCTAGCATAACTGGTAATTTTCAATGCAAGTATCTGAATGATAACTGAGGCAAAACCCCTCAGCACACCTGTGTACACCCAAAGCCTAATCTAGGTAGTTGGTTATCCTCATTTTGAAGGAATGATATGGGATTTCACCAATTGGATTGTATGGTGTTTGTGGGGGCGATCGCTCGTGGTTTGCAGCATTGATTACCCGATAGCAGGGATTCGGATTTCCCTACCAGTTAGGTAAAAGCTGCTATCCTCGGAATCGAAGATAGGCATATTCCTGCAAACTATGCGATTCACATTTACAGCAGTTGTGCCGCGCAACTTGCTAGATTCACTGCGTCTATTATATAAACTGAAGCATCTTACGGAATAAAGATAAGTAGCGATCTACCTAATTAAACGTGAAATGTCATTACGTTAGCGCAGCGTGCCCGGAGGGCAGCGGAACGCAGTGAGACCAGCGCTCTTTGGAGGGTTTCCCTCCGTAGGCGACGGGCGTTCCCGAAGGGTGAAGGGAAGTAATCGCAAAGACTCTATTTTACGTTTTTCAATGTTGACCTACTTACGACTTGCGCCCATGTAATCGTTAATGTACATCACAATTTCTACGATACAGACTGCCTCTCAAGGTTATGCTCAATCAGAAAAATCATGCTTTAGAATCAAGTCTGGCTTTCGCTTTTTGAAGTTTTTCCCAAGCAACTTCCATTCCGGGCGGCGGTGGTAATTTTGCAATTCGAGCGAAACGCTCACGGTTGCGTTCTTCCCAATACTTCTGATTTTCCTCTACCTGTTTCAAGACAGTTTGATACTCTGCTTCTACTTCAGCACGATTTGCTTCGATGTAGGACATAGCTGCTTCCTGTATCACTTCATGAACTTTGACAATGTGAGGATGACTGCATTGTCCTAACCGCAAAGCTTCGTTAATGAACTTTACTTGTAGTTACTGAAAATTTGGTTCATTTTGTCGATTAGATTTGAGGATTTTAATAGCAAAGATTTTACCTGTACGCTGTTCGATGACTTTGTAGGTTTCACCAAAGCCACCCCCACCCAGATATTTTTGAATGATGAAGCGTCCATTTTGCAGTGGTTGATTGGTTGTCCAAATGTAGAGCGATCGCTAAACTCTGGTTAGTTTACTTGCAACCAGGTAAGCAAATTTCCCTACCAGTTTGCCAAAAGCTGTTATCCGCTACCGTTTCATTTGATAGCATAAAACCAGCGGCAGCAGCAGCCAATCCAGAGTAGCTGTTGAGCATTGAAATCACGACTGGCATATCAACCCCTACACCCTTACACACGCCAGATACCTACGGAGGGAAACCCTCCTATGTCCTGCGGACACGCTACGCTATCAGTACTGGCTCCCCTACACCCCTACACCCCTGTGTTTCTTAAGAGCATCATTAACTACATTGAGGCTGTGTGACAAATGCCAAAGAATCTTGAAGAACAATTCGCTTACCAGCATCAAGACCGTTATCGGCTGGAAAATATTCCGGAGTTTGTTAATCTTATCAAAAATGGTACAGAAGATTCACGCCTTAAAGCATTAGAACAAATTGAAAAGATTCTTTTACGCATTCATAATACATATGCGATCGCCTGGGATTTTGGCGGTGTCTTGATGGATGGACATAATAAATTTTTTATTGAACTATATGCACGCTCAAAAGGAGTTGATTTAAGCACTGAACAATTAACCCAACTTTGGCAGATTATCTTTAAAAGCGATCCGATTCCTGGTGTGAATTATGATGCTCTCAAAATTGGTCAGGCAACTCCGGAACAATTTGCTGCTCACTCAATTCAGCAGTTTAATATCGCGTTTGCGGCTGCAGGAAAAGAACAGATTGAGATTACCAATCAAGAGATTCGGGATTTTCTCATTCTCTACTACAGTCATTACGAACCCAAGCATGAAACTGGCGAGATATTGCAGCGCCTTGAGCGACTAGGAATCCGCCAGTATGGGTTAACTAATAATTTTATGGCAAAAATAGAATTTTTCTTGGAACAGGAAGAGTTCGATTATTTGCAAGGACTGATTCAAATTGTATCTGAGAAGTTTGGTGTTAGTAAACCCAATCCCAAAATATATTTGTCGTTTAAACAGCACGTTTTTATTGACATATTTGCCAAGGACGTGTTAGAGGTAGACTTACCAAATTCGGCAATTTCTCAGTTATGGCAAGCTATCTTTCAAGAAAACAAAGAAGCTGAAAACTTTGTAGCATACGAGCAACAACGAATTAACTTAGAGCAAGTGAGCGAGTATGCGATCTGCGCTCCGCGCAGCAGCGAAGCTATCGCACAATATAATCAAGTATTAAAGGAACTTGGTTATGCTGCCGTTGATGTCACTTCATTTGCCAGCCAATGGCTAGATTTTTGGACGACTCAGTATGAACGAATTGGGCAGCAAACAATTTTTGTAGATGATAAAGTAAAAAACTTAAATCAAGCCTTTAAATATGAAGGAATATTAGGAGTTCATTATAATGCCAACGAAGGGCAAAAGTTAGCTGACCAACCCGTTCTGAAAGAATTATTAGAGCAAGAACAACTCAAGCAAGTTGTTCAAATATTACGACAACTAACAGCGGTTGAGAATTCTGTAGGAGAGCGAGCAAAACTTGCCCTTGAACAGTTGATGCCGTTTCGCATTCGCCATGAAAAACGGATTTGGCGAGCGCAAGCAAAAAAGCATCAGCCAATTATTGATGCAGTTTCAGACAAGCAGATTTATACGCTGCTTCAGCAACATTATGAACAGCTTTATGCGACGCATTTTCAGTTAGGTGAATTGGTAAGTTATCAGTATGCTCTCATTCATCGACTAGCCATATTACCTGAATACACCTATGATGATGCTCGTCAGATTGTACTGAAACTCTTCGAGACATCAGATCTATTTTTCGACCAAAACCGCGATTTTTATCCCTCCCAGGAGGAAACTGAAATACCGCAAGACATTGCAACTCATTTAAGTGACAAAGAGCAAACAGAGTCTATCATCCTAAAGAAAAGCTTACTGCCAGAGATTAAACGCAAGATTGTTGATTACATTGATGTGTTGGATGTATCCCGTCAGCCCATCATTCAAGGTTTGATAAGCCAATTGCAAACTCAAGTAGACGATTTAGAAACACTCAAGCAATTCATGGAGCAATTACTGCAACAGCTTACTGTTTTGAAATCGATGCGAGTTGTGCCGTGGCAGCCGATTGAAGAATCATTTAAGCAGCTGCAAAAAACGCTGACCTTAAGTTTGGAATCATCATTGAGTTTACAACAAACTCAATCATTTTTATTGCGTCAACTAGAAGAATGGTATCAGCAGTTAAGAGTAGACGCACAAGAGATATCAATGGATTTAATGCCCTTAGAACGCATGGTTGCTGAATGGGAGCAGGAGATTCATCAGTTAGAAAGTATTTATTTCCAGCAGTATCGCGATTGGAAGATTCTCAAAGAGCAGGAGAAAGTCGCCTTGTATCAAGATCCCCTGTTAGACGAGGTGCGCGAACAATTTTTAAGCGAGGATCTCTATCAATTTATGCGAACATTGATGCGACGGCTATATGATCTGCCACAGTGGAAAGACTTGACTAAGCCGACGATTATTTTGGTGAGTGGGGCATCCGGTTCGGGCAAATCAACTCTTTCAACGCAACTGGCTCAGCTTTTTGGAATTCAAAAATTATTTTCTACTGATGAAGCTGGACGAGCTAATACCAAAGCGATTCTAGATTTTCTCTTTGGTGAAGAAGAAGCAGCAAACGCTTTTCCTGCTTTATACCAGTCCTCGTTTGAGGGGAGTATGCAATTATATTATAATCAGGCAATTTTGACGATGATCGGGGTGGAAGGACTCATTCAACGATTACAAAAACAAAACACATCGGCATTAATTGAAGGTGTAGGGTTAATGCCGGGGTTATTATCAGAGACAATTTTTGAACTCCTCAATGTTGATTGGCTGATTGTGCAAGTTGATCACGAACAGCATTGGCAACATTTTACCCTTCGGTCTGAGTCAGCAACGCAGCGAAGTGCCAAACGGTATCAGGCTAATTTTGATATGATTCGACAAATCCACGATCGCATCGTCGAAATGGCTTTAGCGCATGGATTAACGATTGTGGAAAATAAAGGGTCGATTCAAGAAGCTGTAAGCATAGCGATCGAACGCATTAAAAGTCCCTTGGCTGACCAATTTTTCGAGGTGAACGCCGATAGCTTCGCTGCTGCGCGGAGCGCAGATCGCATCCGATACGAGATGAACGAGCTTTTAGCCCAGCAACGACAGCATTTACCCGTGAAAGTTCGGTTTGACGTTAAACGTGCAGCAATGAGTTTGGGAATCGAAGAAAGTACAATTACCGCACTTTTGTATCGCTTTGGATTTCAAGAAGTACCAAATCAGCGTCATCAGTGGATTCGACAACCTTTACGCGATGTGCAATTTATTCAGGGATAAGGTGTTTGCTCTTTTATTACTCTGGTCAGATTAAATTTGAAATTATATTTTCACGTTAGTCCGCGCTGTCTCACCGTAAGGTGTGGCCGTTCCCACTAGGGACTTTGCCTCTATAGCCGCGACTTTCAGTCGCCTCTCTAAGAAATTGTCTTATGCCATTTCACGAAATCCTTGATACAAATGATTAGTCTCTAATTCTTTCTCCCCTGCTCCTCTGCTCCTCTGCTCCCCTGCTCCTCTGCTGCCTATTTGTATCAACCTTAAAGTGAAACAGTCTTAGGTTGCAATACCCGCAGCAAAGCTGGGTAAGCCTGCCGCGCCTTGCTGTATAGTTTGCCAAAGTCCCCTACAGGTTTGGACAGGCTATCGATATTCATAGCAAACAGTATTAAATCTCCAGGTTTAATTTCCTCTGGTAGCAGTTTCAAATGAAAGACCAAGCTGATCACGATGAGTAACAGCAGCCCCAACCACTTCATGAGCTCCATCACAGTATCAGTACTGGACAAGAAGAACTCCAGTTTCACCGACTGGCGAAAGAATGACTCCTGATGGCTGAACAGTTCCAGCTTTTCTCGTTCGCTGGTGGATGCTGCAATTCTACTTTGGAGATGCAAAATGTTCTGGCTAGCGCTTTGGATAAAACGACCGAAGGCAAATACCACCAGCACTGGGAGAACTGTCCCCATAATCAAAGCAGGAATCCACTGCGGGGCTAGTTTCAGTTGCCAGATCAAGACTGAGACAATTCCTGCCACAATGTGCCAGAAGTCCTTGTAGATTAGGTCAAGTCCGCCTTTGGCTTTATCACAGTCAAATAGCAGGCGAGCAATATCCTGTGCTCCTTCCTCCTGCTGTCGCCGTTCCAAATAAGTCCGCTGTAATTTAATGATCTGCCGCAAATCGTAAGCTCGATTCAGTACTTTGTCTATAAGTCCAAGTAGCCCTAAAAAAGCGTGCAGTCCGCCAAATACAAGCACGTACTTGAGAAATACGGAACTGTCAACACCACTCGCTTTGATGTTGTCTAGAAACTTCTTCCACAACCAAGCTTGGCTTGGTGCAAGGGCAGCATTCACCACCGTAGAAATAATCGATGCTGTGAACCAGTAGGGATGGGTAAGGAGAACCCGTAGCATATCCACAAATAGAGATGCCAGCTTAGAGCGTCGAACTACCCTAGCCGCTTGGGAAGCGATCGTCAGTCTTGGATTCATAAAAACCTCAGAATTCCAACAACTGGGTGCACCGCTTGTTGGAATTCTGCACTGATGTGTGGCGGGTAGTGCAGTTGCTTACCATCTTTTAAGAGTAGTCCGTCTACCTCTTTCTCGGAATTCAGTAGATAAGTACGAATAGTCCCGTTAATGCTGTTAAGCATTGGCTTCATAGCAAGTAGTGATTAAAGGTCCACTACTTAAGAGTGCAATTTGCGTGCCAAGACCACAGCACTTTGGAAAAATCAGAATTTGCCTAATAGTTCCGTCGCATTGCCAAGCGATACAAAAAAATGCTGAAACTACCTTGCCATAATGATTATAGCCTAATTTCTTCTTTGGCATAGTTTTAAAACACGTCCTAAAACTTGGGCAACTTCATCACCTTTGAACCTTTCTCCCATTCATCCAGTCTTATAAATACAAGCTAAATACAAGCAACGTAACGAATAGAGAGGGACTCCTCAGGTGTTAGTTGTGCCACTAAAGGTTTCAAAGGAAAGTCAATTCAACGGTAACTCAGAAAACGAATCTGATAGTTACCTGGTGCAACAATGTCTTTGTGGCAACTCCGAAAGTTTTCGTCAGCTTTACCGTCGCCATCAGCAGCGGGTGAGGTCAATTCTTTATCAGCTGTGCGATCCATCTTACCTGGATGATTTGGTGCAGGAGGTGTTTTTGAGAGCTTGGAAAGGTTTGCCCAAGTTTCGAGGAACGGCAAAATTCTCCACCTGGCTTTACCGGATTGCTTGGAATGTGGCTTCTGACCAGCGACAGACAGCAATTCAAGGGCGGACTCAATTACAGATCCTTACTGAAAAAACTCCTATTCAAGAAGATGCCCCGGATCTAATGGATTTGCATTATCAAGATTTGGTGCAGAGGGGACTAGCAAGTTTGAGCTTTGACCATCGCACGATTTTGGTTTTGCATGACTTAGAGGAAGTACCTCAAAAAGAGGTAGCTCAAATCTTAAATATTCCTTTGGGAACAGTCAAATCACGCCTATTCCACGCCCGTGCTGCCATGCGTCAATTTCTTCAGCAACAAGGAGTGCAGTTATGAGTGAGTTTCCGAATGATGACAAAGACCTAATTCATTTTCTGCGTCAGCATCGTTCTAAAGTTCCACCTGCATCACTGGATTTGGAAAAGCGGATCTTACAACAGGTACAAGCTTCACCCATACAACTTGTGCGCCACTTTTCACAGCTTTGGTTGGTTCCACCCGTCATAGCAGCTGGATTAGTAGCTGCTGTGGTTAGTTATCGTGCCTTAATACCTATACAACCAAGCGCAGCTGAAGTTGCGACTTTAGAGACATTTATCGAAAACAATTGGCATTGTATACTTAGCCCAGAAGGCGATGTTTTTTACCAGAATGAACGAGCGACTGATTAATTTAGCAGGGGTAGACATTTTTAACATCCCATTCACAGCACTGTCACACTATCAAATCATAAACAAACAACTATGGTTTTAACTACCTCAATACTGCAACAAACCAAGGCGATCGCTGCCATACAAATATCTGCCCTGAAAATAGTAGCAAGATTCATGGTTGTTCTTGTAGTTATTTATTATGGAACTTTGCTGGATGTCTTATCAGGCACAAAGCAAGACTGAATCTTTGAAGTAGCAATTGGGCAAAGCCAATCATCATCTTTACAGGGAATCTGCGCAGAGCGCAAAGCGCGAAGCTATCGCATGTGTGCGTCGTGAGTACGTTCTATTCACCTACTAATTACAAAAGACAAGTTTTATGTTTCTCCATCGTACTACTTTCATAATTGCGGCTACAATGATTGCTCTTGGTAGTAGTATCGCTCTTGCCAAGCCAAATTTAGTCTTATCTCAAGTCCTTGCTCAAAACCCCACACCTTCCCCCCGTCAGCAACGTGGTCAATCTGGATGGTTGAAGGATTTAAACCTGACACCACAGCAGATACAACAAATTAAAACGATTCGTACTCAATCCAAAGACCAAACTGCCCAAAAAAGACAGGCAATTCGTCAAGCGCAGCAGGAATTGAAAGGTCTTATGGCAGGAACAGCATCCAAAGACCAAGTGCGCGATAAATATAACCAACTCAAAACGCTCAGACAGGAGCTTGCTGATATTCAGTTTGACAATACACTTGCCATCCGAGAAGTTTTGAACCCAGAACAACGGCAGAAGTTTGCTGAGCAAATGCACAACAAACGGTAGTAAATTTCCAAAGCAGAACGAGTATGAAACCAAACTACTGGGTGGTATCAATTTGTCTGTTGCTAGGAGGAATTTACCCAAGCAGTGCCGCCCCCCCAACCGTTGACCCGAAAGTTTTGCACGTCATAAATCGTCTTAGCTTTGGTCCTGATCCTGAAGATGTTCAAAGGGTCGAAGCAATGGGTGTAGAACGCTACATTCAAGAACAACTTTCACCTAATTCGATTCCTGAACCGCCAAGCTTGACTAGCCAATTAGAGCAGCTTGAAACTCTCCACCAGAGTCCAGTAGAAATACGCAGAGAATATCAACCACCGCTTCAAAAAGGGCAACAACCAACCCCAGAAGAAAAGAAGGCTGCCCGTGAAAAAGCTCGGTTGGTGATGCAACAGGCAATTCAAGCACGTTTATTACAAGCAACACAAAGCCCTCGTCAACTTCAAGAAGTTATGGTGGACTTTTGGTATAACCACTTCAATGTGTATGCGGGCAAAGGACTAGATCGCCTGTGGGTGGGAGCTTACGAGCAACAAGCTATTAGACCATTAGCGTTGGGTCGCTTTCGCGACCTGCTAGAAGCAACAGCTCGCCATCCTGCGATGCTATTTTATCTCGACAATTGGCAAAACACTGCTCCTGGTAGCCCTGGTGCTCGTGGTAGATACCAAGGCTTGAACGAAAACTACGCTCGTGAGTTGATGGAGTTACACACTTTGGGAGTTGATGGTGGCTATACTCAGCAAGATGTGACGACTTTGGCACGAATCTTAACTGGTTGGGGATACCGTCTTGACCGTCAGCAAACAGATACTGATTCGGGATTTTACTTTAATCCAAAGCGGCATGATTTTAGCGACAAAGTTTTCCTAGGACAGACAATTAAAGGCAGTGGTGAAGCTGAAGTTGAACAAGCTTTCGATATTTTGGCACGCAGTCCGGCAACTGCTCGTCATATTAGTTACCAGCTTGCTCAGTATTTCGTGAGCGATCGCCCAACTGAAGCTCTCGTCAAACATCTGCAAGAGCGCTTTTTGGCAACCGATGGCAATATTCGTGAAGTTTTGAATACCTTATTCCACAGCAAAGAATTCTGGGAAGCGAAAAACTTCAATGCCAAGTTTAAAACACCACTACAATACGTTGTCTCTGCAGTGCGAGCAACAGGCACACAGGTTAATAACTATACTCCATTGTCCAACACCCTACAACAAATGGGAATGCCTGTTTATGGGTGTCAAACTCCAGATGGTTACAAAAACACACAAGAGGCATGGTTAAATCCTGATGCTATGACTCGTCGTCTTGGGTTTGCCACAATTCTCGCCAATGGACGCTTACGGCTGTCGGCAGGGAATCAAACTCAGAATGAACCTAGTCTGAATCAACCAGTGGATGCTTTGCAATTGACGAGTACACTTGGGAATTCTTTCTCACAGAAAACACAAAGGGCGATCGCATCCACTCCCCCTCAACTTCAGGCAGCATTAATCTTGGGTAGCCCAGAATTTATGCGACGCTAACAGCTTTTAAGAAACACAGGGAACAGGGAACGCTTAACAGGCAAGAAGGGAGATGGTGTTTCTTTGATATGTTGCTAGCGGTTACTCCCTTCCCGCCAGAAGAATACCTAATTTAACGAACCGCCAAGACGCCAAGAACGCCAAGAAAATCAAAAAGAAGATAGGTAATCTTGTACCGGGAAGGGAGTAAGAGCGCTAGTCGGACGCTTTTAAGAAAGCAAATTTAGTAAATTGTTTTGAATTCATAACTATATTTATGAAAAGACGAGATTTTCTTGTCCAAGCTGGTATTTTTTCAGCTTCAACAATGGCTGCAGTAGGAACCCACGCATGGGTAGCCAGAGCCGCTACCAACAACAGTGACCAAAAGCGTTTGATAGTCATCTTTCTGCGTGGGGCAGTAGATGGATTAAATGTAGTCGTTCCCTACTCAGAACAAGCCTACTATGAAGCCCGACCTAAAATTGCGATTCCCCAACCTGACAAAGAAGGAGGAGTCCTCGATTTAGATGGTCGCTTTGGGTTACATCCAGCATTAGCTCCCGTAATACCCTTATGGAAACAGGGTAGTCTTGCTTTTGTTCATGCTTGCGGTTCTCCAGATGCAACTCGCTCTCACTTTGATGCTCAAGATTACATGGAAAGCGGTACCCCTGGTGTGAAACGTACTACTGACGGTTGGATGAATCGTTTGCTCAGCCTTTTATCTGGACATTCCCCCATCCAAGCTGTAAGTGTAGGCGCGATCACACCGCGCATTTTGTCTGGACAGATGGCTGTTGCTAACCTAGCATTGGGTAAAAATGCTGCCAATCCTTTACCACTTGATCGCCCGCAAGTACAAGCAGCATTTGACAAACTATACGCTGGAAAAGATGACCTCAGTCAAACCTATAAGCAAGGAAGAATGGCGCGTCAGGCGTTGGTTAATGACCTTAATGCTGAAATGGAAATGGCCAATAATGGTGCGCCTTTGCCGTCAGGCTTTGCTAGAGATGCTCAACGACTAGCACAACTGATGGTAAAAGACCCTAGGATTGAATTGGGATTCATGGCGTTGGGTGGTTGGGATACCCATGTCAATCAAGGTGGTAGTACAGGACAGTTAGCCCGCAACCTGGGACAGTTAGGAAAGGGTTTGGCAAGTTTGGTGAACGGTTTAGGCTCAGTTTATCCAAATACAACTATTTTGGTAATGTCTGAATTTGGTCGTACAGTTAAGGAAAATGGCAATGGTGGAACCGACCACGGACACGGGAATGTGATGTGGGTTTTAGGCGGAAAAGTTCGTGGTGCCAAGGTTTACGGAGAATGGCCCGGTTTATCAACTCATCAGCTTTACCAGGATAGAGATTTAGCAATTACGACTGATTTCCGGGATGTGATTGCTACAGTGTTGGAAGATCATATGAATTTGCAGCAAGCAAAACTGAATCAAGTTTTCCCAAGTTATGTCCCCACTCAGAAAATTGCATTGATTTAATTGTCATTTAACTGACATATGTGTTAGCTACAGTTGAGACTACTGGGGATACTATTAAAGCAGCAAAAATTGGGCGATAAAGACGAAAATAAATACTCTAAAAAGCCTAGATTGTTCACAATCTAGGCTTAGCAAAAACACACAAAATTGAGATTTACAGCGATTTTCAGATAAATAGACCAAAGTCGCAGGGGTACAAGAAATTCCACCCTTACAAACGATGTGGTTCATATAGATGAAAACTGCTGCATAATATATAAATATTATATAAAATTTTCCCAAAAAAGCAAATCCAATTTTTAGTTATAAGGTCTAGTAGTTTGTCTCTGGTGGCAGGTGTATGGTTTGGGTTTGATGGCAGTAAAAAGGCAAACAGCGCTTACAGGAGTTACTGCAAACCATTGATCCAAAAGAGATTGCAAACGAATCATTGATTTGGTGATCCTAACAGAAGAGCGAGTACAAGCGATCAGACAATTAATTTTGAATTTTGTTAGCGCAGCGGGACGCAGTCCATTTTGAATTTGTTAGCGTTGCAAGAGCGCCCCCTCCGGGGCTAGCGTGCCGTAGGCAGGGTTTGCGCAGCGCCCCTGTTAGGGGCTAGCGAGTGACGTTTTGTTCTTTAGCAAAAAAGCATAATCCAATATCTTGACAAGTTAGTCGAGATTTTGGTATTACAAAAACAGTGGTGATGAAACTCGCCTTCTGGAATAACCAGAGAACCGCCCTCATGGCTGATAGTTTCTAGTTCGACGCTACGTAAGCCTTCTGTAAAAAGATAGGTCACTAGAGCTAAGAATGATCAGCCAAGATGAGGTAAATGAAATGGGCGGGCTTTTTTTTAGAGTTATCAAAACTAACAAAATAACTTCTAGGCATCGATATTTAGAAACGCCGGAAGCAGATTTAAATCATAATTCTGAAGCACTTCTAATTATTAAAGTGCTGAAAGATTGCTATTTGAATGGCAGCAAATTAGTTATTTCTTCAGTTGAGTCTAGCAAAAGTGTACTGAATGACTTTCAAATGGAACTCAAAAAATATCTAAATATTGCAAAAACAAAATTAGCAGAATTCAAGAAGAGTCAGTTATACCAATGTTGGATTTTGCGAAAAGTTGATCCAATCGTTTGCAAACAGAAGTTGGCGGCAAGATATTGTTTGGGCGAAACTTTCGGGGGGTTGCCACCGTGAAAAGGTGCAATTTTTAGCTTTGATAGAAGTTCGATTTTGTCAGGTGACGATAAATAAAACAACTAAAAATATCACTTTTTAAAATATGAAAAAAGTACTTTCTTTCGAGCAGATAACTGCCTTGCCTCAACTTAGTAAATGGTTAATCATTGCTTTTGTTGTTGGTATTCTTTCCGGTTTCGGTTCTGCTGCTCTTTTGGCATCTTTGGAATGGGTAACTAATTGGCGAGAATCACATCTTTGGATTATTGCATTGTTGCCGTTGGGTGGATTCTTAAGCGGTTGGATTTATCATCGATTTGGCAAACGGGTAGAGGCAGGAAATAATCTTTTACTTGAAGAAATTCATAACCCCAAAGATATTATTCCCTTGCGGATGGCTCCTCTAGTTTTGCTAGGGACAGACCTAACTCATTTATTTGGAGGTTCAGCAGGTCGTGAAGGTACAGCTCTGCAAATAGCTGCTTCACTCGCAGATCAATTGACAAAGATATTCCACTTCAAACATGCTGATCGGCGAATTTTATTAATGGCTGGTTTAAGTGGAGGATTTGCTTCAGTTTTCGGAACTCCCTTAGCAGGAACAGTTTTTGGTTTAGAAGTTTTAGCTATTGGAAGAATTCACTATGATGCGCTTTTTCCTTGTTTAGTTGCAGCCGTTGTAGGCGATCGCGTCACCTTAATGTTAGGTTTGCATCATACAGCATATCGCCATGCACCTGTTGTGCCAACAGTTACTGTGATGGGGCTAATTTCTGCAATTGTAGCTGGCGCAATCTTTGGAATTGTGGCGATGATTTTTGCCAAGCTGACTCACGTTTGCAGTCATATCTTTAAAGAAAAAATCTCTTATCCTCCTTTACGCCCTGCAATCGGTGGTGTGATGGTAGCATTGGCTATTTGGGCAGTTGGAACTACAAAGTATATTGGACTGGGTATTCCCACAATTGTTGATGCTTTTAACACCCAATTACCACCCTGGGATTTTGCTGCCAAAGTGGCTTTCACTGCTCTGACTTTGGGGGCAGGTTTTAAAGGAGGAGAAGTCACCCCTTTATTTTATATTGGTGCAACATTAGGTAATGCTTTGTCCTTAATATTAGCGTTACCTGCACCACTACTTGCAGGAATGGGATTTGTAGCTGTCTTTGGTGGAGCAGCAAATACACCAATCGCCTCAACTTTAATGGGAATTGAACTATTTGGTTTGAAATCGGGAGTCTTTATTGGTATCGCTTGTGTGGCGAGCTATCTTTTCTCTGGTCATGCTGGGATTTATAATGCACAGCGTATTGGCTCAAGCAAGTACCATTTTATGCCTGTTAAAGAAGGACTGAGTTTGGCTACCCAAACCCTAGAAGCTCCTCAGACTGTGGAAAAAAAGACGCAAAAAGAAATTCACTTATTCAACGACCTTCATTTTCGGGGATTTGTACACCGAGGAGAAGAAATTGAAACGCCCGATTTGACAGTTTTGCGTTTCTACTTTCACTCTGGATCTCGCGTACCCAAAAATACATTTTGGCAAAAGTTAACAGCGCCACTGCTTACTTATTATTTAGCGGCCAGTGCTAAAGATTTTGGAATTGAGCAAGTCATAGTACATCGAGTTTCAGTAGGGTTTTTAAAAGGAGATCCTTTGCATTATGACAATAATGAGTTTCCTCATCACAAGCTACCCCAATGCTTGGAATTAGTTGACAAAGAGGATAAGCTGCGACGTTTTTTAGATGAACATGTCGATGAACTCAAGGAAGTAAGAGTTGTTTTATTTCGATGTGAGGAATTATCCTCATGATTACTTGAGACTGGAGTTTAGACCAAATAGAAGTATAATTTGTAGATGCGATACGCAAATGTTTCTGAAGGACAAACTATGTTTCTATTTTTTAACAAACGTTTTATTGCCTGGATACTAGGATCAACGAGTTTGATCGGTGGATATGTACTTTACCAAACGCCAGTATTCGCGAAAAAATGGGATAGTAATTTTGTTTTACTTGCAGCCCAGCCACAAACAAAGTCTACCCATCGCATAAAGTTTCCACCAGGAAGTACATCGACTGTGATCAAAAGCTCAGTGCGTTTGGGCAAAAAAGATACTTATATTTTTCACGCCCGTAAAGGTCAAACAATTATTGCAGATATAACTTGGAATGGCACTCGGGTTGGTGGTAATAAAAATGACCAAGGACTTTCTGGCTTCACCTTTGTCGAACCAGGTGGAGAATCTATTTCAAACCCACAAAACGCTCAGTTTCCTGCTACAGCAACGGGTGACTACCAAGTTATCATTGCACAGCCTTATCAACTTACTAGTCCCGCATATACGTTTAAATTGACTGTTCGCTAAGGATGTGAAATCGGCATTGCTGACGTGAAAATCTCAAGGATGATGTTCCACCGAATGCCTGTGCAGATTCAGCTACAGCCAGTCTCAAAGTAAAAGGAGCTATTCCACAGATTTACCCCGATACTAGCAATTGCTCGAACACTTGGCAGATGCGGGTTTGAAAGCGTTCTCGATGCTTTAATAAAAAGAAGGGACGTGAAAGTGAATCTGCATCAGTAGTGTCTTTTGCCAAACCTGTAACCTTAATACAACGCAGCATATCAAGACGCAGTTCTTTGGTGATTATGAGGTTGGAAATCGCCGCAGCCCCTACCCCACTCTCAACGGCTGCTTTGACCATATCACCGCTTTTCATTGACAAAATGACATTTAACTGTGTTGGTTCAATACCCCACTGTTTTAGCACTTGCTCAAACTGCTGACGAGTTCCTGACCCTTTCTCGCGCATCACCCAAGCAGTGTTTGTTAGTTCTGTTACCTTAACTGTACTGCGCTCAAACCAAGGATGAGATTGACCGACAACGATTTGCAGACAATCTTTGCCCACAATTGTTTGCTGTAAAGAAGTTAAAATTGACGGTTCAACTTCGCCTTCTACCAAGCTAAGGTCAAACAATCCTGTAACCGTCCCTTCACTAATTTCAGTAGTGTTACTTAACGTACAATCCACAGTGATGCCAGGATACTGTTGCTTAAACAAGCTGATGAAGCGGGGAAGCCAGTAATTACCTATTGTTTGACTTGCGCCTAATTTAAGTTCACCTCTTTGCAAATCGTTTAATTCCCGCAGTCCCCGTTCAGTCAACTCAACAGAGTCTAAAATTTTTTGTGCTTCTGCTTGCAGCATCCTGCCAGCAAGGGTTAGTTCAATGCGACGACCAATCCTATTAAATAATTTGACTCCATACTGTTCTTCAAGGCTTTGAATTGCAGCACTCACAGAAGGCTGGGTGATGTAAAGCGCTTCGGCGGCGCGAGTAAAATGCATATGTTGCGCCACCGCCAGAAATATCTGTAATTGGTCAAGGGTCATCCTTGCCATTGTAAAAGCGTTAAATTTTTTGAGTGAAAAATCCTCTGTTTATATTTATCATACAGGAATCCTCCAAAGATTTTTGAAACACACGTAGGAGAGGACGGTACCGTGGGCGGGCTTCGGCCGTGATCTCAGCGTTCGACTGAACTCACGGCTAAGTCCAAACGGTTTCCCGACTTGAGGCACCTGACTTAAAAAATCAATATCGGCGCGTTCATTGATAATGGTCATGTTCCGTATCAAAAATCATTTGTCTTTCTACGTCATCTCTAGTTGAAGCTTCATTGACGTAATCAGTAATTAATAGTTTGATAATTTCTCGATATTGAACTATCTTATCCATCGTTCAATCACTTCCTGTTCTGGTTCGTAAATCAGCAGCTTGAGGTTTTAAGATTGGATAACAATTGAAAGCAGCATCACCTCTTATATCGTGTCTGGTTAAAGACTTATCATTAAGGTTGCAAGGGGGCAGGGGGTAGGGAGCACCGGAGAAAGAGTTTTCAGATATCAGCACAGATGCACCAAATTATAACTAATTAGGCGAACATGATATTAGGAGGAAGACACCCGTAGTCTACAAATACGACTTTAGATATATTTGATCAGAGGCTCTGCCTCTCGAAATACATTCCCAGCCCAGAGGCTGGGAACGAGGCAACACAAGACTTTACGCTTTTCGAGCGTGCCATTCGGTCTAAAACCCCATCCCAAACCCTCCTGTTCCCTGTTACCCGTTCCCTTTTTTATTCAATTCCAAGAAATTAGGTAGTTGGGTTGGGTATTGTTTGACATTAAGTTTTTGCCAAAAACTTTTGAACAGTCAAAATTTCAATCCCTCGGAACGGATTGAGTACTAACAAATCTTCATCTCCAGTGACAATGCACTCTGCTTTGCCACTCACCACCAATTCTAAATATTTATTATCTTTTGGATCTCGACATTCATTAATCTCCTCAGTCACCTCGATAAACTGTACGGTTGGGAGTTTTGGGTAATTCGATGACTTGTGTGTACACTGTAGCTGCAGCTGAATCTCACACCTCACGCGATGCTTCAATTAACAACGTCTTATTCTGCACTGCTGGCACCTTCACCACCATTTTCTTACTAAAAGTCAACCCATGATCCGCTTTGTCAATCACAATTGTGTCGCCAGGGACAAAAGTATTCTCCAATAGCTTAGTCGCGACGGGGTTTTCCACTTCTCGCTGTAGTGCTCGTTTAATGGGACGTGCGCCGTATACTGGGTCATATCCTGTTTCCACGAGGTAATCACAAGCTGCAGAAGATATCTCCAAAGAAATCTTCTGTTCTTGTAGAAGACTTTCCACCCGCTTGAGTTGGATGCGGATGATTTGTCGCATTTCGCTGCGGCTGAGGGTGTGGAAGAGAATGATGTCATCAACGCGGTTGAGGAATTCTGGACGGAAGTGCGATCGCAAAGCATCCATGACTCGGTTCTGCATTTTTTCATAATTGGCGTCGTCACCAGATATGTCCAGTATGTGTTCGCTACCAATGTTACTGGTCATGACAATCACAGTGTTGCGGAAATCTACTGTTCGTCCTTGTGAGTCAGTAATTCTGCCGTCATCTAATACCTGCAACAGAATATTAAACACATCAGGGTGAGCTTTTTCCACTTCATCCAACAGCACCACCGAGTACGGACGACGACGAATGGCTTCGGAAAGTTGACCACCTTCCTCGTAACCTACGTATCCGGGAGGCGCACCAACCAACCGGGAAACGGAGTGTTTCTCCATATACTCGGACATATCCAGACGCACCAAAGCGTCATCAGAATCAAAGAGAAACTGTGCTAAAGCGCGGGCGAGTTCTGTTTTACCAACTCCTGTTGGTCCCATGAACAAGAACGAACCAATCGGGCGACTGGGGTCTTTCATTCCCGCACGCGCACGACGAATTGCTGCTGAGACAGCAGAAACGGCTTCTTGTTGTCCAATAACTCGCTGGTGTAGATGTGTCTCAAGTTGCAGCAACTTTTGCCGTTCAGATTCCAACAGGCGATTGACAGGAATTCCCGTCCATTTCGCCACAATTTCAGCAATATCGGCTTCCGTCACCTGTTCCCGCAACAGGGTTGCACCGATACTTTGAATTTCTAGCAACTGGACTTCTTTGGCTTCGCGATCGCGCTGCACTCCTTCCAACTTGCCATACTTTAACTGTGCGGCTTTGTTCAAATCATAAGCGCGTTCTGCTTGTTCTATTTGCACCCGCAGTTTTTCTTCTTCTTGCTTTAAGGCGCTAATTGCTTCCAGTAGCTGCTTTTCACCTTGCCACTGTCCATTCAATTCTTGCTGTTTTTCCGTCAAATTGACAATTTCTTGCTCAATTCGCGCCAAACGCTCTTTTGTCTGAATCGTAGCTTTCTCTTCCCCAGCCAACGACAGCTTTTCCATTTCTAGCTGCATCAACCGTCGGTCAATATTTTCCAATTCCGTCGGTTTGGAGGTTATCTCCATTTTCAACTGTGCCGCTGCTTCATCTACCAAGTCAATAGCTTTATCTGGTAAGAAACGGTCAGAAATGTAACGCGCAGATAGTGTTGCTGCTGCTACCAGCGCTGAATCAGATATTTTAACATTGTGATGAACTTCGTAGCGCTCTTTCAGCCCCCGCAGAATAGAAATTGTATTTTCTACACTAGGCTGATCAACAAAAACTTGCTGAAAACGCCGTTCCAAAGCCGCATCTTTTTCTATATATTTGCGGTACTCATCCAAAGTTGTTGCACCAATGCAGCGTAGTTCTCCTCGCGCCAACATGGGTTTGAGTAAATTTCCTGCATCCATCGCCCCTTGTTGGCCCGAACCAGTCCCGACAACGGTGTGCAGTTCATCAATAAACAGCACAATTTGACCGTTGGATTCTATCACTTCCTTGAGAACAGATTTCAATCGGTCTTCAAATTCGCCCCGGTATTTTGCTCCAGCAATCAAGCTACCAATATCCAATGACATGAGTTGGCGGTTTTTCAAAGATTCTGGAACATCGCCATTAACTATACGCTGTGCTAATGCTTCTGCGATCGCCGTCTTCCCTACTCCAGGTTCACCTATCAGTACAGGGTTATTCTTACTACGACGCGACAATACTTGTATAACTCGGCGGATTTCATCATCCCGTCCTATCACCGGGTCGAGCTTACCAGATTTTGCTTGTTCTGTCAAGTCTCTGCCAAACTTTTGCAGAGCTTCGTAACGAGATTCTGGGTTTTGATCGCTCACTTTTTGGCTACCGCGAACTGTTTTGATCGCAGCCTCTAGCTTTGCAGTATCTAAGTTAAAGCTTTTATATATTCGTCGTCCAATACGCTCATCTTCTGCAAAAGCTAAAAGCAAGTGTTCAATAGAAATGTAGGAATCTTTCATCCTAGCTCTTGCTTCTTCAGCTCGGTCTAGTAATGTATCTAAGCTACGACTAAGATAGAGCTGCTCAGCTTTACCCACTTTCGGTTGACGTTGGGTAAATGCTTCTACTTGCTGTTGCAAGCGCAAGGCGTCAATTTCACAACGGGCGAGAATGCGTGTTGCTAGTCCAGTTGGTTCCTCTAATAACGCAATGAGTAAATGTTCAACATCAAGTTGCTGTTGTTGATATGCTCGAACAATATCCTGTGATTTGACAATTGCTTCCCAAGCTTTATCAGTAAATTTATTTGGATCTGTAGGCTGCATCTTTACAATTTTGGATTTTAGATTTTGGATTTCGGATTTTGGGTTTTAGATTTGGGATTTTAGATTTTAGATTTTAGATTTGGGATTTTGGGTTTTAGATTTGGGATTTTAGATTTTAGATTTTAGATTTGGGATTTTAAACTACTAGATGTTGTCAAATTAATATCCAATCATTTTTAGGGTGTATCCGCTTGTATCTGCGGTTGCAATTTGAGAATACTTTGCAATCAGCCCTTTAATCATGACTCGCAGCTAACTTTAAAAGGAAATCACCGTTCTCAAGGCACCTTGCCAGATGGTATTATTCGAGCTATCGTTGTTTGCGTTTGTGACTACTGAAAATATGGGTGTGATACTAACATTGTCGCTTAGCTCCAGATTATAAAATGCTTCAATGTTTGTCTGGGTGCTATTTCCCAAACCATCGGTGACGAAAGGTTGACCTACGGCGATACCCCCAACTGTACCGGGAATCACGAGGTTACGAATACCAAAGCCGACTGCCCAACTAAAAGGATTGATATCCAAATTTTGGTTAATCGCGGTGTTGAACCCTTGGTAATTCCCAAATCCTAGGCGAGTAAAAATGCCTAGATTTCTGTTTAAGGCATATTCGGCATTAACCCCGAAAGCGTTAATGTCGGTGTTGTTGATTTCCGCTCTAGTATATTGTAGTCTTAATGCTAATTGATTGCTGAGTGAGTATTCCACTTCTGCACTGGCTTGATATCTATCCTTAAATAAACCACCACTGCCATTTGAGTTGACAACATTTGCATCAGCAGCGATGTAGAGAGAACGAATTGTGAATGCACTACCACCTGGATTCCAGGATATAGCCACTCCTGCACCGCCATATCGGTCAATTTGGTTTTGAACAATCAAAGGGTTATTAATAAAAAAACTGGAACTAAAATCAACCGCCTCGTTGTTAGCATATCTATTATGATCAATGAAATCTCTTGGAGACATTTTTGCTCCAACAGTCACAGATAAATCTGACACGGGACGAAAAGAGTAGTACAAACGTCTGAGCTTGAAAGCGGAGTCAACATCCACATAATCCAGTCCGCCACCGTTGGCGATTAAACCAGTTGTTCCCAGAAGGTTTAAGTTTTTGCTTTTTTGTGCTCGTCCTATAGCATCATCGCCATTGTTACCAGCTTCTAACTGAGTTAGGAGTAAATCATTACTGTTAAAGCTAGTTAATAAATTTAACCGCTCGCGGGATACAATAGTAGAATTAGCACCACTACCTTGTGTAAAAGCAACAATAGCTTGACCTTGAAGTTTGGTTGTCGCGGAAAATTGATGTGCTTCCAGCCGCGTCACGCGATCGTCCGTTTTGTTGAGTCTTTTTGCCAAGTCATCCAAAGCTGAACGATATTCTCTTTCTAAGCGTCGTAAAGTTATCAAGTCTTGCTGAATGAACTGATCGCGAAAACCATTGCCAATCAGGCTATCGAGTTTATCCATCGTAGCCGCCAAACCCGCAGCAAATTCATAACGAGACAGAGGACGGTTTCCACGAAACGTGTGATCTGAATAACCAGAGAGGACACCATAACGTTCCATGAGCGATCGCAACGCCTGATATGCCCAATCAGTCGGTTGAACATCAGACAATTGCGAAACCGAAGGTTGTTGAGGTGACGTATTGGTATTTATGTCAGGATTACCAGACTCATTGGCTGGAGTCGGGGGATCTGACACCTGAGCATTTTTGTTCAGATTACCAGATTTGTTTACAGATTGGGACTCTGTATCCAGGGATGTTACAGATGCTTCGGGAAATTCTGCCGCTGTTGCTTCACCAGCAGACAGTTTAAAATTCTCTGGTATCGCCTCATACAGGTCATTTTCCGCAATAAAAGTCGAAACAGCAGTTTCTTGCTGTTTTGGAGAAGGCAAAGAATTCGCTGCTTTTGGAAAACAGATGATTTGGCTAGGAATTCCCCAAATGAGTAAACTCCAAGCCAATAAATTTCTAGAACGAATTCTTTGCCTGAGACATTGCTTTACGCTCAACTCCATCACACCTATACTTTTGTACTTTTGGTTCTATAGTAGGGAACAGGGAACAGGGAACAGGAAACAGGGAACAGTGAACAGTGAACAGTGAACAGTGAGCAGTGAAAACTGGTAACTGGTAACTGCTATATTTACTGGTTTACCATTTGCGGTTCTGTTTCTTGTTTCACAGCCTCTTCTTGAGGTTTCGTCTGAATCAGTTCTACTTTATACCCATTTGGGTCTTCTACAAAAGCAATGACTGTAGAACCGTGTTTCATTGGTCCTGGTTCGCGTACGACTTTACCACCAAGCTTTTTTATTTGATCACAAGTCGTGTAAATATCATCAACTCCGATGGCAATATGTCCGTAAGCATTTCCCAAGTCGTACTTTTCCGTACCCCAGTTATAAGTAAGTTCTAGCACAGTCTTTTCACTTTCATCACCGTAGCCAACAAAAGCCAGAGTAAACTCTCCCCCAGGATAGTCTTTTTGCCGCAATAGCTTCATTCCCAAGAGATCACAGTAGAACTTCAGAGATTCTTCAAGGTTACCTACCCGTAGCATTGTGTGCAAGAATCGCATAATTATCTCACTTTTGCTTTGATGTTTTGTCGTTCAGCTCAATATTGTAATCTGGCAACCGTCCTCATACTGGGGAAGATGACTGAGATCTTGCATCACTTTAAATTAGCCCATTTTGACCGCCTCGGAATTAATTCCGAGGCTCACAACCCAAGTCTACTAAAGTAGACTGAAAGGCTTGTGCAGTCGTCTTTAGACGACTTTTGCTATTAGACTGGGATTTCAATCCCAGGCGGACGAGAATGCAAGGTGTGAGAATTGTGCAAGATCTCAGATGAGGAGGATTTTACTCTCCCTCATCCCCCTCACTGGGACAACTCCAGCCCTCCTCGGTAACCAGTAATCAGACGGCTACCATCTTTGAAAATATGAACTTCTATTTGGTCGCTTGCCCAGGTAATTTTATCTTTCAAAGCGGGATTAAAAACGTGAACACGTTGATTGCTGGAAGAAACAGGAGATAATGGTGAATTAAGTGCTAACGACTGGATATATGGACCATCAATTAAAATGTCCAACTGGTTCAAGAGGTCTTGAGCGCCAGCTGGGGCATATTGGGATTGTAACTGCTCTAGGGTAAAGCCAGAAAAAGACATCACATTCAGTCCACCGGCTTTTATCTTAGAAGCGAGAACCGCCAGTGCAGGGGCTTGCCAAAACGGTTCCCCTCCAGAAAATGTCACTCCTTGGTTGCGAGGATTACTCAAAATTTTCTCGGCAAGGCTGTCAATTGAGATAAGTTGATTCATTTCAAATGACCAGGACTCAACATTAAAACAACCTGGGCATTCTCGCAAACACCCCTGCACCCAAACAACAGCACGACACCCAGGACCATTCACCTCTGATTCATCGATATAGCCCATAATGTTGAGATATCCGGCAGGAATTTCGATTAAAGCTGGGTAAGGGTCAGTTTTCTTTTGGGTCATTGTCTTTTCCTCTTGTTAAGGGATACATACATTTGCAGGGTAGATGCAAAAAAGTTTGAGGAACTTTTGAGGAGGATGAGGGAGCAGGGAGCAGGGAGTAAGGGAGCAGGGAGCAGGGAGCAGGGAGCGGGGAGCGGGGAGCAAGGGAGGAATTACTTTCTCATCTTTACCTTATTCTCGTGATCCCCCAAATCCAGTGGAAATCTTCGTTAAACGAGAGCGCATAGAGTCCCACAAGCGCATATGCTAGATGGTCGGATGAGCCATTTAGCTTTTTGTAAACGGCAGAAAGAACGCACGCAAAACAAAGGATGGAGAACAGATGTTTGACACTGCGATCGAAGGTATTGTTGCCCGTGAAATCCTTGACTCTCGGGGTAGACCAACAATTGAAGCAGAAGTGCATTTGGTCAATGGTGCGATAGGATTGGCGCAGGTTCCCAGTGGTGCGTCTACTGGCACTTTTGAAGCGCACGAACTGAGGGATAAGGATAAAGCACGTTATGGGGGTAAGGGCGTACTCAAGGCGGTGCGAAACGTTAAAGAAGCACTTGCTCCAAAGTTGCTCAAAATGGATGCCCTCAACCAGGAACTGCTCGATCGCACGATGATTGCCTTGGATGGTTCCGCTAATAAATCCCATCTTGGTGCTAATGCGATTCTAGCGGTTTCTTTAGCAGCAGCCAAAGCCGGGGCTGAGTCTTTGGGAATTCCTCTCTATCGCTATTTAGGCGGTCCACTGGCAAATTTATTACCCGTACCGCTGATGAACGTGATTAACGGCGGTGCACACGCAGCCAATAACGTGGATTTTCAAGAGTTTATGGTTGTCCCGATTGGGGCGTCTTCTTTCCGAGAAGCTTTGCGCTGGGGTGCGGAGGTGTTTGCTACCCTCAGCCAAGTTTTGGATGAGAAAGGTTTACTGACTGGTGTTGGGGATGAAGGCGGTTTTGCCCCTAATCTGGAGTCGAATCAGGTGGCGTTGGAATTGCTGGTTGCAGCGATTAAGAAAGCTGGCTATAAACCAGGAGAACAAGTCGCTTTGGCGTTGGATGTTGCGGCGAGTGAGTTTTACAAAGATGGGCAGTATGTCTACGACGGTAAACCTCACTCTCCGGGTGAGTTTGTTGATTATCTCGCGCAACTGGTTGACCAATACCCCATTGTGTCAATTGAAGATGGCTTGCACGAGGAAGATTGGCAAAATTGGCAGTTACTCACCCAGAAGCTGGGTTCTCGCGTGCAGTTGGTAGGTGATGACTTATTTGTAACCAATGTCACGCGCTTGCAAAAAGGCATTGAACAGAAAGCTGCTAACGCGATTTTGATTAAACTCAATCAAATTGGTTCGTTAACAGAAACTTTGCAAACAATTGACTTGGCGACTCGCAATAGTTTTCGCTCAGTTATTAGCCATCGTTCTGGTGAAACGGAAGACACAACAATTGCTGACTTAGCCGTCGCAACCCGCGCAGGTCAAATCAAGACAGGTTCTCTGTGTCGCAGCGAACGGGTAGCAAAATATAACCGTTTGCTACGTATTGAGGATGAGTTGGGTGAACTTGCCGTTTACGCTGGTGCTGTGGGATTAGGACCGAATTAACCTTTTTAATCAGTGGTGGTTACTGCCCCCACTGATTGCCTTAATTTTTACAAAATTTTGTGAATCTTTTTTGGAAATATTTTTGTAGGTATCCAAAAAAGGGTAGCATATCACAAAGACTTATTATCCTTTTGGAGAATGATCAGATGAAAACTATTGACGATGCGGGTGTGTGGGCGGTTTGTCGGCGGGTTTGTCTCGCGGTGGGTTTGTCGGCGGTTGTTGTCGGCGCTTTGGGAGCGGATTTGTCGGCGGGGAGGGCTCTTGGGGCTAGTAGCGATCAGTGGATGCAAAGGGCGGATACCCCGCAATTGCGTCCCCCCAGTTGCCGGTGGTACCCCTACCTGGGTTACCTCTGTTTCTAGGGGGTCGTACAGCACTTTCTTTTATACCTCATTAATACAACTTCCGTCAAACGTTTTATTAGCATAAACTTATCTACCACAACTGCCACTTCGGGGCGACCCAATACCTGGCACTGCTCCCCAAGTGTCAGTTGACCAGGCGAGCATTTCTGCTTACTTTTTATTTGGCTAATTTTATGACCAGCCGCCCCTTTGGGGAAGTCAAAAGTCAAAAGTCAAAAGTAAGGATCTTCTTTTGATTTTTGACTTGTTTTGTGTTGGTTTGACTTTTGGCTTATGTCGTTGACAGAAGCCTCGGTACTTTTTGTGGCATCAAATAGCACTCAATCGCGCTTCATAATTTCGGTTGTGCGGCAAGCCTTACAACTTGTTCATCCAGCAATAGCGCTTGAGCTATCTGTTCAATACTCAAACCCAAAGCCAATAACTGAGGTATGGTTTCGAGCTTACCTTCTTGTTTACCTTCGAGCTTACCTTCTTGCTTACCTTCTTGTTTACCTTCTTGCTTACCTTCTTGTTTACCTTCTTGTTTACCTTCAGCAAAAACTTCTTGATAAAATCTAGTTTGCTTCAACTCGCCTAATCCGAACATTTTTTCCATCTCCTCCCGGCTCAAGCTGGGCAATTTGTAGATCAATATCTTTTCTATCAATTCTATAATTTCTCGTTGTTGGGCTGCATCTATAATTTGTTTTCGGGCGCTATTGACTATCTCTATAGCTTTTGTTGTCGCTGTTGATTCTGGTTCGATAATTAATTTGACTGTCTCAATTGGGATTGATGTGGCGTACTTGAAGTTAATTCGTCAAGATAGATGCGAGTTACTCGTGGTGATGAGAGTAATTCTGTGTATCTTTTGGTATCTCCAGTGTCAACCTTGCGATTGGGGAAGATGACAACACCACACCAAGTATTGGTTAATTCTGTTTTATCGAGATAGTTAAAGATTTCTGTGAACAAACGTGAGTAAAACTTTTTATCTGGTTGAAATTGTACTTCAGCAAAATAAATGGGTAGTTCTTCAGTCTTGGGTAGAAATACGCCATCAATTCTCAATACCTTTGCCAATTTACGAGGCTGGAACGGTACTAGAAGCATTGTGAATAC
>NZ_JCACKO010000065.1:0-28417 GCF_059505445.1 Brasilonema angustatum
TGGCGTTAGGCGTGGCGTTTGGCGTGGCGTTTGGCGTGGCGTTTGGCGTGGCGTTTGGCGTGGCGGGCTGCGTGGCGGGCTGCGTGGCGGGCTGCGTGGCGTTAGGCGTGGCGTTTGGCGTGGCGACACTCCGTCCGGAAAATTGGCTTTTGGGCTTACCTCTTGTTATGTGGTTTCCCCACAATAGACAATTGCAAATCCCCCGTGTTACCATACTCCCCCTTCACTCCCTGTCTTCACGGTTGAAAAATTGGCTGTGTCAAGACTGGGAGACTGGTTTGCATAACACCAACCAACTGCTGGCTTACACTCTTCAGTTCATCCCCGTGATTCAAGCTGTTAATCAGGTGCTGGCAGAAATCCCTTCAGAGCAAGTCGTCTTTCGTATCGTTCAGCTAGCTGAAGCCCCTTTCGATTGGCAACTCGTGCGTTTTACCTCAGCTTCTCTCAATGAAACGCTCAAGTCAAAATTTGTCGAAGATTTCTTTGTGTTAACTCATCGTTGGCAAGAACAACTCCAAGCTCGTTTTTTCACAGACATTCGCTTAGACACTCCCGCCCGTGCTACAGCAGCTGGTTTCTGGTATCTGCACGAAAAAGAACCAGCCAAAGCAATGCAGGCTTTTGCACAAGTCCGTTCTCTTCCCTACGGTGAAGAAATGTTCACCCTCGCCCAAACTCTAGCAGCTTTTAACCAAGCAAAGGGACCAGACGCGATCGCTACAGTTAAAATTCCTCGCTTTCCACAAGAACCTCTGCTGCGTCCAGTCACCTGGCAAACTCTCACATCTCTACGTTCTGTCGTTGAAAATGCCAAAATTGTACGGCGCAGTCGGTCTTTTTCTCAACGCTCCTTAGCCCTCAACCGTGCCTTAGGGGAACTCACAGAAATTCTAGATAATGCCGAGACTCTGCCGCAAGCAGAACACGAGTTAATTGTGGACATTGCCCAGACTTGGAGAAAAGCCTTGGAGAGGATAGCCAAGGAAGTCGGGGAAATTTCCATCACCAAGCCTGTGAGTAATCCTTACATCATTGGTGATCCAGTTGTAGGCGATCGCTTCGTTGGACGGGAAGATGTGATCAGACTGTTGCAGGAGTTGTGGATCAGGGGTTCTCAACTCCAATCTGTCGTTATCTACGGACACAGGCGGATGGGCAAAACTTCCATTCTGCGGAATGTCGCCAGTTTTGTAAAAGCAGGTGTACAAGTAGCTTATGTCAACCTTTTAGAAGTTGCAGATGCTCCCCAAGGAGTTGTAGAAGTGCTGATGGCGATTTCTGATGCCATTTCTGAAGTGATGCAAATTCCACCTCCAAGCAATGATGATTTGCTGAGTTTTCCGCAACCAACATTTAGAAGATACTTGACACAGGTGGAGAAAGAACTAGGAACTAAGAATTTAATTATCGCCTTAGACGAGTTCGAGAAAATCGAGGAACTGATGTCGGCAGGAAAAATCCCTGTAGATTTTATGGGGTATCTCCGGGGGTTGACGCAGAAAAGCTCTAAAATCGCTTTTGTCCTAGCAGGTTTGCACACCTTGGAGGAGATGACAGCCGATTACTTTCAACCTTTCTACGCCAGTGTGATCACAATCAAAGTTGGTTTCATGAAAGCTGGGGCTACTGACCAAATTCTTGCAAATCCATCTATCGAAGACTTTCCCCTGGACTACACGCCGGAAGCCCTTGATAAAATCTACGAACTCACCCACGGACAACCTTATTTAGTACAACTTGTCGCTTTCCAACTCGTCCGCCGTTACAATGACCAAGTTTTCAACACAGGACGCGCCCGAGATAATAATCTCAGAATAGGGGATGTGGAGGCAGTTGTCAACGACTCTGAGTTTTTCCAGCGGGGACGCTACTATTTTGATGGCGTTTGGGGTCAGGCGGCGCGGGGTGCTGCTGGTCAGCAGGCGATACTTCGGGCGTTAGCGTCATCACCACAAGGATTAAGTATTACAGCGTTATCTGATTGTACAAATATAGAAATTGCCGCTTTACAAGAAGCGCTCAATACATTAAAGCGTCATGATGTTGTTGAAGAAATTGAGGGACGCTGGCGCATTATCGTAGAACTCTTTCGTCGCTGGGTTTCCCAATTGTAAAATATAGGACTTCTATTTGATTTTTGCTCAGCTAGGTACTTTTTATTTCTTCTTCCCTGTTCCCTGTTCCCTGTTCCCTGTTCCCTGTTCTCCAACACGATATAAATAATAATTCATCCACAAGACATATGGAATAATTAAGCAGAATTACATCTTGGACAGAAGAAATAGCATTCCTATACTTCCTAAGATGTAACGAGTGTTAAATACGGAGTTTTATCATGTCTTATCCAGAAAACGAAAAACAAGAACAAAGCACTAACACTTCCGGTGGTTATGAAACCACTGTTGACGAAGAAACCCGCAAGACAGGGGCTGCTACTAAAAGTGGTGGTAAAGACTCTGCAGCACCAGAATCTGGTAGCAGCGAGTCTGTTGTAGAGGGCGGTGGTAATCAAGGAACCGAAAAGCGTTAAGTTTCAATGGGCAAGGGGTATAGGGGTGTAAGGGTGTAGGTGTTCAAACCTGTGACACCCTCACCCCCTTACATCCTCCCATAATTGCTGGATCTCGTTGCGTAAGTTCTGTTCTACTTAATTCAATCGTGAAATCAAGTGTTCGCCAACTCGCAGGGCATTGGCGATAATCGTTAGCGTAGGACTCACAGCAGCACTAGATGGGAAGAAACTGCCATCTACAACATAAAGATTATCTACATCATGGGTGCGACAATTAAGGTCAAGAACAGATGTTGCCGGGTCTTCTCCAAAACGGAGAGTACCACACTGATGCCCCACGACTCGAATCGTGGTATTGCTATAAGGATAAATGTCCAGCGGTAACCCCGATTTGTTTTCAGTTCTTTCTACTGCCTTGAGTATTTCTGTCCAATGATAAATCAGGCGGTCATGAGCCTCAAAATTATTGGTCGTGTAATCCAAATACAGCTTAGAACCGTCCACGCGCACTCTATTGTTGGGGTCGGGTAAATCTTCCGTTTGCAGCCACCAACCAATTGTACGCGATGCCAACTGCCGCAGCCCAAGTCCTGGCATTAATTTTGACAAAAGAGCCAACAAAGGTGGTGCTTCAGTAAGAATCATTTCCTGAAGAAGACTACCCGTATTCTGGATATGACCCATCGGATATTCATAATCCGAGTATCCCCAGTAAAAATCGTTGACGCAAATCGTCTTTTGGAACACGGTATGGTTAGGTTTAGGACTGAGTTGCACCAGTGCTGTCATCAGGTGTTTCATGAAGTTGCGTCCCACCTGATCAGAACTATTGGCAAGTCCGAGAGGGTGCTGTTCATTTGCCGATCGCAACAACAACGCCGCTGAGTTCACCGCCCCACACGCCAGCACTACAATATCGCCGAAAAACAGATGCGATCGCCCACCAATTTCCGCTTCAACAGCTTTAATTTCTCGACCAGACGGACTAGTGTGTAAACAGACAACTTTAGCTTCTGTCTTTAGTGTGACATTGGGCAATTCCAGGGCTGGGACAATTCCTATCACCTCAGCATCACCTTTGCCATCAACCTTACAAGGAAACCCATCACAAGTTTTACAACGGATACAATCACTGTCATCGGCATCGGTTTCATTTAGCCTTAAGCCCAAAGGCAGATGCGATGGATGCAGCCCCTGCTTAAGGATAGCATCGCAAAGTTGCTGCATTCGGGGTTCGTGGCTTACCGGAGCAGAAGGGTAATCTTCGCTGTGAGGAGGTTCTGTTGGATCGTCTCCCTGTTTACCGTGGACAGAGTAAAGCTTTTCTGCTTCGGTGTAGTAAGGTTCAAAGTCCTGGTATTTGACAGACCATTCTGGAGAAATACCATCTTGATGTTGAACCTTCTCAAAATCCTTTTCTCGCATCCGTAGCAAAGCCGCACCATAAACCTTGGTGTTACCTCCTACCCAATAATTGGTTTGGGGACGAAAAGGATCTCCTGAGATATCGTACCACTCTTCACGAGCGTTATAGCGTGCTTTTCCAAAGACCTCAAGGGGACTCCAATTTTCTTTTTCTTTTGGTAGGAAATCGCCTCTTTCCAGAATAAGAATTTTCTTACCTGTTGGTGCAAGTTTGTGTAATAATGTACCTCCACCTGCACCTGTACCAACGATAATCAAGTCATAGTGTTGATCATCAACAATCATAGGATTTCTCCTCCTTTAAGGTTATAGAAAAACAAGTCAAAATGCAAAATTGAAAACTCAAAATAAAAGCGATCGCCTTAATACGTGTGAATGGCATTTTGTTTCATTTTGAATATTCTGGATGCTCCCAAATCAAATTCATTTTTTTCAAACTTTGTTCACTGCCAGATATAAATAAGGATAAACAAAATAATCCAAATCACATCAACAAAGTGCCAAAATAAAGATGTTGCATTCACACCATAGTGACCAGACTCATAATTGCTCGGAAGAAACGAACGAGCAAAAATAATCATTTGCAAGATAATCCCAGTGAGAACGTGCAAACCGTGAAAACCAGTCAACAAGTAGAACGTCCCACCAAAAACACCACTGGTAAAGCCAAAAGCAAGGTGATTCCACTCAATCGCCTGTCCAACAAGGAAGTAAGTTCCCATTGCGATTGTTGCTAAAAGAAACAGGCGAAATTGATTCAAATTATGACGTATTAAGGCGCGTTCTGCGAAATAAATCACAAAGCTACTAGAAACAAGAATCACCGTATTAATAGCGGGGTCTTTAATTTCTAATCCAGAAACACCAGACGGTAACCAATCGGGAGTTGTTGTTTTGTAGACAATATAGCCTGCAAAAAAACTTAAGAAAATGACACTCTCTGAAAGTAAGAACACAACAAAACCGAACATTTTGTTGCCTTCTTCGTCGTGGGTATGCTCATGCAAAGGTTCCTGTATCTGTTCTGAAATGATAGAACTATCCATTGATTAAATTCTCCTTTACGTTTAACTTGTGAAAATCGATAGGTTCAGATTCCCGACAACTTTTAAAGTTGTCGGGAATCTTGTTATTTACGTTTACGTAGCGTCCAAGATAGGGCTTATGATTTAGCAAATTTTGTAGGGTGGGCACTGTTTACTGTTCGCGCTCGACTCCTATTTTTACATTGTGGGCAGTGCCCACCTTGCAGTTATTGAGAATGGTGAGCCAGCGCGGTCTTGGGGGTTTCCCCCATGAGCGACTGGCGAACCCGGAGGGTGCAAGATTTCAGTAAAAGAAATTTACACATTTGGGATGCTCCCTTAAACCTAAGGTGGGCATTGCCCAGTAAAAATTTTTCATTTCACCAGAAAACCTATTTTGGGCAATGCCCACCCTACAGAATTGTTTCTTATAATTTAGGATTGCTATGTGAACAATCAACAGTGATTACAAGAAATACGTTTATTTATACCCAACCTATTTGTGATTATGAACTTGACCAGCAGCAGCGACTAATGGTTCAGATTTACCATACCCATAGGGTTCAGAAATAACCACAGGAATTTCCTCAAAATTCTCTACAGGTGGTGGTGAAGAAACCAACCATTCTAATCCAATTGCCCGCCAAGGATTTTCAGGAGCCTGCGTTCCATGCATCCAGGAAGCTATCATGTTGAGAATGAAAGGTAAAGTGGACATTCCTAGTAAAAACCCTCCAATACTGGCAACAATATTCCAGAATTCATACTCAGGAGCGTAGGAAGAAACGCGACGCAACATTCCTTGTAATCCTAATGGATGCATAGGGAAAAAGTTAAGATTGGTGCCAATAAATGCCAGCCAAAAGTGCAACTGACCCCAACCCTCGTTGTACATACGTCCAGTCATCTTGGGGAACCAGTGGTATATGGCAGCAAACATCCCCATCGTCACCGTGCCATAAAGAACGTAGTGGAAATGACCCACCACATAGTATGTATTGTTAACGTGAATATCAATTGGAACAGAGGAGAGCGTGATGCCAGTAATACCGGCAAACACGAACAATATCAATCCACCCAAAGCAAATAGCATCGGCGTATTCAGGCGCAGCTTACCTCCCCAGATAGTTGCAACCCAAGCAAAGACTTTAATACCAGTAGGCACAGAAACGAACATTGTCGAGAGCATGAAAATCAGCCGCATCCAGCCTGGAGTACCGCTGACGTACATATGGTGTACCCAAACTAGAGCACTCACTCCAGCAATCAACAGCGATGAAATTGCCACGACTCTGTAGCCAAACAGAGGTTTACGAGAATACACAGGAAAGATTTCCGAAAAAATCCCGAAGACTGGCAGAATGATCACGTAAACTGCAGGGTGTGAGTAGAACCAGAAAAAGTGTTGGAAAAGAACTGCATTACCTCCCTTGGCGGGGTCAAAAAAGCTGGTTCCAACTGTTAAGTCAAAAAGGAGCATGACTGCACCTGCAGTTAAGGCAGGGAGTCCAAACAGTTGAATAATCTGAGCGCTAAAGACTGCCCAGACAAACAAAGGCATCCGGAAGAATGTCATGCCTGGTGCCCGCATCTTGACAATTGTTGTCACAAAGTTGACTGCTCCCATAATCGAGGAAACCCCCGATATTGCCACAGCTAAAAGCCAGAGAAATTGACCATTTATCAATTGACCTGAGGGGTTTTGCAAACTGACGGGAGGGTAAGACCACCAGCCCGCTTGTGCTGGACCACCTGGCAGAAAGAAACTCGCCATCAGCAAAGCTCCAGCCACAGGAACCATCCAGAACGCAACCGCATTCAAGCGGGGAAATGCCATATCTCGCGCCCCAATCATTAACGGCACAAGGTAGTTGGCAAAACCTACCAGTATTGGAAATGTCCAACCGAATAACATGACTGTGCCATGCATAGTAAACATGGCATTGTAGACTGTGCGGTCAACAAGGTCTGATTCTGGGGTAATCAATTCCCCCCGAATCACCATTGCAAATATACCGCCAACAAGAAAGAAAATGAAAGCGGTGACGATATACTGGATACCAATGACTTTGTGGTCAGTGCTAAAGCTGAAGTATCGCTTCCAGCCTGTTCCAGCTTCGTGATGAGGGTTTGCACCACCGGTTATATTGATGTCTTTAACGGAAATATTGGTCATGTGTCATTTGTCCTTTGAATGGGTGCTTTATTTCCGCGCCCCGTCTACTAGTCTCACCACTAACTAATTGCTGTAATTGACCATCGGAGGTTGCGCAGGCTTAACTGCAGGCCAGCCAGTTTTGATAAGTCCTTTTGTTTGCTGGGTATACTCAGCAGCTGCCTGATTAGGTGCAGGGGATGGTTTGTGAGTTGCTACTTCGGCAAGCCATTTATCATAGTCTTCGGGAGACTCAACAACTACATTCGCCTGCATTGTAGCGAAGTAAGCACCGCTGAATTGGGAATCGGTTAATCGATATTTGCCCACGCGGATGGGGGTGAATTCAAAGTCAATTGTGCGTTTAGGAATAACGTCTTGCTTAAGTCGAAAAGCGGGAATATAAAAGCCGTGGATCACGTCTTCTGATTGCATTGCTAAATGAACGCGGTGATTGCTCGGTAAATGCAATTCGGTGCTGGTGACACCTTGATTTGGGTAGCGGAATACCCAAGCCCACTGCTTGGCATTGACTTCAATGTTTTCCAGAGGTTCAGTTGAGGAGTCCATAGGTGCTGCATAAGCCGATTCCATCCCCATTGGTGTATGCAGGTGGACAACTTCCATTGGACCGCGAATTGCCATTTGGTCGTAGACTTGGTAACTATAGCCTGCAATCCATAACACTAGCAAAATTGGGATAACTGTCCAGACAACTTCGACTGTGATATTCCCTTCAATCGGTGGACCATCTTTAAAGTCATACTTGCCAGCTCGATAAAAAGTCACAGAGTATATGACAGTTGCAGTCACTCCAAGAAAGATGAATGCGCCCAGTGTCACGAGAAAGCTAAACAAATTATCTATCAGTTGTGATTCTGCGGCGGCTTGCGGAGGAAGCCAAGAATATGCCTGCTGCCCGATCCAGAGACTGACAAGAGTCAGGGCGATCGCACTTACAATTATGATCGAAACATTCCAGATTTTCATAGTCATTAGTCATTGGTCATGAGTCATTAGTCATTAGTCATTAGCAAGGAACAAATGACTAAGGACTAGAATTATTTACTTGAGCAGTACATTGGGGTTTTGACCCAATCGCAACAACATATCAGCGGTATTATGTACACCAAACTCAGCAGCCAGTTGCGCTCCTAGTGTTCCATGAAGGTACATCACAAACATGATTGCGAACCCAGAAATCAGGTAACCCCACTGCACTTGTTGGCTTTTATCCTTACACCAAACGTAGCGCTGCAATCCTCGCCAAACAGTCATGCCAACAATCAATGCTAATAATAAGACACCACCGATACCATGCCAGAGCATTGTTTCCATTGGTTGTAATCCCCAGGCACTCTTCACATCAGATGGTGGATTTGCCAGCATGATTTCGTAAAAGCCTGCTGCTACCGTAAAAAAGCTAATCACGGCTGAACCCAGCAAATTGTACCAGCCAACATCAAAGAAGTTGGAACGAACGGCGTTAATTGCTAAAAATTTGAAGACTGGAGTTTGTAAGGGGAACAGGACACCAACGACATCAAACAGAATTCCAAGAATAAATAAACCAAGGGTGAGATGAACTAAGTTTGGATGAATTGGTATTGCATAGGGCAATCCGTTTGCGCCAACATGTGTTTTTAATTGGTCAATAATTTCAGTATTCATTGCAACAACCCCTCTTTTAGTGCTTCAATAACTGGTACTGTATGCAGTCCATAGACCCAAACCAGTTTGTCTCCGAGATACACTTGTACGCCAACCAGAAGAGTTAAAATCAGCCCTAGTGTAAGATAAGAAAACGGTACTTTATGTGGGGTTCGGCTACGAATGACATAGCGCCAAGCTGTTATAGATGCAAGGATTCCTGAAAGCGACCAGCCAAGCAGTGTATGTATGTTCAATGTTGACTCAACAGCATTATAAGGTTCTGCCAAACCTGCTTCAAACTGACCAAAAATGATCGCGACGAAGATAGAAATGGTGGCAAAAAATAGATTCCACCAACTCACTTCAAAAAGACGGGATTTCCCTGTGAAATAACCAATGACATCGCAAACAAAGGCAAACAATACCATCGCAATGACGAAGTGTACAACAATGGGATGAACTGTATCTGGATACGGTAGATTATGATCATTCAAGGCCGGAAAATACTCAAACATATTCTACTCCTAGATATATCTTCTGAATTATTTGTCACTGCAAAGCCTGTATTCAGTAAATATTTGTGACCTAACATTTTTCATACGGAATTAAATTAAAAATTTACGACATTTTATGTTTGTCAATTATTGACAAAATCAATCTTTAGAACTTTCTCTAAGATGTTAGAGTGTAACAGTTATCAGTTATCAGTTATCAGTTATCAATCTTCACTGTTTACTGTTCACTGTTCACTGTTTACTTCACACGCACAATGATTCGATACCTACTTTGAGGGTCAGATACTCAATCATTAAGTCAGAAAATAGCCACAGGTTTTAACGAAAAACCTGGTTCAATAGCAGCCCTATGCCCAATCTAATTGCATTTTTGTGGTAATTTATTCCCTAGGACTGTTTACCACTGTTACCTATCTTAAACTTCTGTAAATAAAATTTATGTATGCTTTGATAGTTTTATATTTTTTTTATTTTGTTAAAATAGAACAGTAAAATTAACTTTTTTTCTATTTTTTATATTTTAGAAGATAGCACAAAAAATCGTAGAATCAAGCATAGCAACAAGGGTTATACAAACGCTCACAGATATAGCAATCTTATTTGATAGGTGAACAGTTCGTTTGCGCTGTTGAACGCCAGACGCCTCTGTCGGCAAACCCTTCTGTAGCGCTGGCTCCTGTTAACAGTTGACAGTCAACAGTCTTAAATCAATATTTACAAATCATTTAGGACTGCTATAGTTTGTTCCAACATTATTGAATGGTATATTTATTTACGCACCCACTGTACTAGTACTCCAAGGCGTAAATTCGGTTAGGGTGTAAATATAGACTTTTAAGGGGAAGCGTTTGGCAGTATAACCCTATCTAAACTTACGCCGCACTGTACTAGTCAATTCTGAATCATCTTGAAGAGTCCTGGGTAAACCATCAAATATTGTCAAATATTGTAAGATACAGAAGTTGTGTGCAAAATCTTTACCTGATACATAAGCATAGTGGGAAAGAACTAGCTATCACGTGAAAAATCCTATGATTAAGCTTTATCATGTCGAATTATCCGGAAATTCTTATAAAGTACGATTAATGCTATCGCTGCTTGGGATTAAGCATGAGCAGGTGTTGGTTGATCTTCGCGGTGGCGAACACAAATCTCCCCAATTCCTCAAACTAAATCCCTTTGGTCAAATTCCTGTACTGGTGGATGGGGACGTTGTGGTACGAGATTCTCATGCGATTCTGGTTTATCTAGCACGACGTTACGGTGATGAGGATTGGTTACCCACAGAAGCACAAAGCATGAGCAAAGTCATGGGGTGGTTGTTCACTGCTGCAAATGAAATTCATCAGGGACCGGAATCTGCCAGACGATACCACCTGTTTCAAATTCCGTTAGATGTGCAACTGGCAACACAAAGAGCTTATGCAATCCTGAAAATACTGGATGAGCATTTGACTGGGCGACAATGGCTGGAACTGAACCGCCCCACTATCGCAGATGTTGCGTGTTTTCCATACATTGCACTAGCCCCAGATGGCAAAGTCTCTTTAGATGCTTACCCCAACATAATTGCTTGGATTAAGCAGATGAAACAATTACCAGGATACGTTGGAATGCCAGGGCTGTAGTATCAATCCAAAATCCAAAGTAGAGTTTGATGTTAACTCATCTCCCGGCTATGAAATTTTCACTCCGTTTAATTTCATAAAAAGCCGGGAGAAATCGAAGTCATTAGTCATTAGTCTTTAGTCATTAGTAGCTTCTCGCGAAAATCGTCATTAATTATACTAATGACTAGTGACTAATGACTAAGACGGGGCAAGGAGACAATTCCTCCCCGTTTTAGAAAAAGCGGGGATTCCTTGCCTCGTCTTCTTGAGCAAGTATTGGAAACCAGGAGGTTTGGGGAATATTCACCTGTGAATCTAGATGAGAACAAAGCTTGTTCTTGTGTTTGTTCTGCCTGTTGGGGTAAGCACGCCTTGAAGTCTCGAACACGTAACTCGAACATCTGCTAAAATTCTTCTGGATTGAAATATTGAATAATAATTTCGCTACTGTTGCACAAGAGCGAAATCAGATTAATCCAAGCTTTAACACCAAAGCTAGTGTCTATTTTCCAAAGCTTGATTTTTTTGTAGCTTTTCTTGTCTGGTAGCTTTGAGGTTTTTCGTGTAAAGTAATTATCTTGTAGATAAACACGATTCTGCTCCGTCCAGATGACGGAATATTTTGCATTGACTCTCTGGCTCACTATGCACATATTTATTGAAATAGTAGTGCTCAAAGCAATTATCAGGAATTTCCTCTATCTCCAATATCTTGATGCTGTCAGGATAGCTCTAAAAAAACTCTGTGCGCACACCATGAATTTGGATAATTTTTTTTGCCAAATTGGATTGATAGAGGTGGTGAGATCTACATCAAATCCAAGGGCTTATCGACAGCAACGGCTATGGCTCGGCGGTGCTGGTGCCGAAAGTAACTGCGTGACTTTGCCCCGTTACAGAGGAACGCTTAAGTCTGTTTTTGTGTGAACTTTCTTTAGCACAAGAAAGGCGATCGCACACCCCATCCCAAAAAACTTGGGAAAATATCCTAAGTTTTTTATAATAGAATCAAAAATTATGAAACCTAAAAAAGTAGAAATTGTCACCATTAAAACTCCCCCAGAGCCATCTCTGAGTGGCGTTGAAGGAGTATCACCTGAATCGGAACAAACCACTGATTCAGAACAAACTGCAGCCCAAGCGCAAGAACACAAAGACGATCCCGAAGAAACCACTGCTTCTGATCACGAGCATAAGCCGGAAATAGAAGAACCTGGTGCCATCTTTCAAGCTGTTGGAGTTATTACTGGAAAAGTCGCTTTCAGCGAAGAGAACAAAAGTACTATCATGATTGGGAACAAAGAGTATCCTCTCTTTTACGCGCCCAAGAAACAGCGAGCATTTGAAGCACTGAAGAAAGAAGTACAGGCAACGGGCGAAGCCACTCAACGGTTGGTTGTTTACCCGCGTTTTACGCACTTTCCTAGACGCGATCAACCCGCCCAGGTTTCGTTTCAAGTCGTCGGGTTTGACAAAGGACGTGAAACAAAGGGGGCGGCATCCGAGGAACTTTCTGACATGGAGTTCAAACTCTGTGGATTATGGCAGTTCATCCCCGTTTGCCCTACTCCCTGCATCTCTATATTCCGAAATTTTACCAAAGAGCGGTTAGATCATGTTAAAAAATCGGAACCAGCAAAAAAGGTAAAATTCATGAAAGCTAGCCACCTGCCACTATTTTGGAGGGATGCGCCAGTTCCGCCGTTCAGATTCAATCCCAAGGCTGAAAAAGAACAGCAAGGCAAGCCGGTTTTCGTGCAGATCAAAGCTAAATTTCTGCCTGGGCGTGATGCTTTTGCATTTGATTCGTTGCTGGGGCTGCCGTTGGAGAAGCCACCCAAGTTCCTAAAAGTGAGCAAGGAAGATAAGGCGACAGCGTTAAAGGCGAAGAGGGATGCTGAAAGAGCTGCTGGCAAGGATGTTGGGGGATACGAACGTAAGCCACCGTATACAGTCAGGCCCAAAGGTAATTTTAGTGAAAAACCAATGAGCGAAAAACCAATGAGCGAAAAACCAATGTTCGAAAAACCAAAGCCGAAACCAAAGCCACAAGAGTAGTCAAAAAGAAACTCCCTTGTATACCAAGGGAGTTTCTGCATCTGCGTGACTACACTCAAGAATTGCTCCCAGCTTGAAAAATCTGTTGGGCAGTTAAGCTAAGTTCTGGAAATGTTGGGGATTGGATGCGATCATCTCCCCTAAACTGAGTAACTTGGTATTCACCTTCCACCAAATAGTAAACAGAAACAGTAGGTTGTTTGGGGTTACCGATGAACTTATGAGCGCCAAGAGCAAGATAATCTACAATCCAGTATTCAGGAATTCCAATTCCTTCATACTCACCAAATTTTTTGTAGTAATCATCTCGCCAATTAGTACTAACAACTTCAATCACCAGAGGAATTGATGCACCAAGAGTTACAGTAGATTCCTTTTTCCAAAGTGGTTCCGTTGCCAAATTAGGACGATTTAGTATCAACACATCTGGCGAGTAACCTGATTCACTTTCAGGTGGTTTAACTAGTGCTGTTTTGGGTATGGAATAAGGAAGCTTTAATCGTTTAATTTCCACTGCTATCTCTAGCGTTAAAAAACCTGTGATGTCTTCATGATCTCCCAAAGGTTGCGACATTTCAACGATTACCCCATCATGCAGTTCATAGCGTTTTCCATCTGGTTTCCACTCCACAAATTCTTGAAATGTCACTAGTTTGCGTAAGGTTTGAGTCATCTATTTTCCTCCTTTTGTTCTTGCTGCTTTCTACCTCACTTATAAATGACTCTTACTGGGCACCAAAATCATCGAAAAATAAGGCACTTGGGATGGATCCATATCATCCAAGGAAACAACTCGCTGGTTTGCCATCGTCCCTCGTTCAATGTAACGCGCCCGTGATGCCAGTCCTAATTTATGCAACACATCACGAACTTTTGTAAAATGCCGTCGCAGTTTAATAATGACAGCAGCATCAGCATTTAACAATTGTGCTTCTAAAACTTCCGCTGGCAAGGGGGCTGGTAGAACGCTGAAAACATCGTTACGATAACTCAGAGGAACTGCTAGTGCTGAAGCACATCCCATTGGTGAAGACACTCCTGGCACGACTTCTGTTTCAAAATAGTCAGACAATCGTGTAAATACGTACATAAACGAACCGTAAAATAACGGGTCTCCCTCGCACAGTACCACCACATCCCGTCCAGCGGCAAGATGTTCTTGTATAGGAATGACAACCTGATCATAAACTGGTTGTGCTGCATACGGATCAAGAGCGCGGGGAAGATGATACTGTACTTCGATTTGATTACCAGGGAGATATTGGGCTACGATACCTCTAGCAATACTCTCCTTATCGTCTGCAGATTGATAGGCGACCACTGGGCAAGAACGTAATAGCCGCAGTGCTTTCAGTGTTAAAAGTTCTGGCTCGCCAGGACCTACACCAACTCCATAAAGACGACCTTTGTTCATCATTCTTCCTCCGTTGCTAAGGCGTTAACTGCGGCGGCGGCGATCGCACTTCCACCCCGCCGACCATGTAATGTCATAAATGGCACACCAAAACTATCTGCTGCTAGTGCTGCTTTCGATTCTGCCGCACCCACAAACCCAACAGGAAAACCCAGAATCAGCGCTGGTTTTGGTGCCCCAGCGCTCAACATTTCTAGTAGCCGAAACAAAACAGTCGGTGCGTTGCCAATCGTAACCACAGCCCCTTCTAACACTGGTAGCCACAATTCCAAAGCAGCAGCAGAACGGGTGGTTCCCAGTTTTTGAGCAAGTTCTGGCACATCAGGATGATTGAGGGTGCAAATCACTGAATTGTCTGCTGGTAGTCGTCGCCGCGTAATACCTTCTGCTACCATCCGACAATCACACAAAATCGGTGCCCCTGCTGCTAAGGCTGTACGCCCAGATTCGACAGCTGTTGGTGAAGCTGCTAAGTCATAAACAATATCTGTCATCCCACAAGCATGAATCAGACGCACGGCAACATTCGCGACATCTGGGGCAAGTACAGACAGATTTGCCTCTGAGCGAATTATGGCAAAGGATTTACGATATATTTTGTTACCATCTTTTATGTAGTCAATAGTCATTTGTTAGTTATTAGTTTTTAATTGTTAAACGAACCGCCAAGAATAAAAATACTTACATCTTGCACCTGGTAAAACAAATGGCAAAGTCATTACATATTATTTGACGCACTATTCTCGTCCACCTAGGACTGTGAGTCCCAGGCTAATAGTGGAAGTCCATTAAAATGGACTGAAACTGGAACTGATTTTTGAGTCGATTTCAACACTATTTCATATAAGCATTAGTGATTTACAAAGTAATGGTGCAAGATATCAAGATAGGTAATTTTGTAGCGGAAAGGGAGTAGTTGTTAGTTGTTTGTTTATTTACTAACCACTAACCACTCTCCTTTCAAAAAACAATTGTTGTAAGTCTGCAATTACATATTGGTTGACAAATTCACCAAATGATTTATTGGAAGTATCACGTTCTGCCATATATATTTGCAACATTCGCTCTAGCAGTGAAGGTAATTCTGTAAAGGACACCCAACCGTAAAGTTCTCGTCCAAATTTTTCGTGACTATCACCATCACCTACGCAGACTTTATAACCTTCCACCACTTCCCCTTTATCTTCAATATTGAAACCAACAAGAGCAATATCGCTCCTGCTATGCTGAGCACAGGATTTTTCGCAACCTGTGAAGTGAATGTTGACTGGTTGGTCAAGAATAACGCGATCATCCAGGTATTGCGCTAATGCTAGGGCATGATTTTTAGTATCTGTTGCTGAAGACGCACATCCGGTGTTACCAGCGCAAGCAACTAGGGCACTGCGAATATTAGTTGCAGACCAATGCAATCCTAAGTTTTCAATTTTACTTTGTATCTTGGGAATCCACTGTTGAGGAATATCTGATATCAAAAGATTTTGCCAAGGTGTCAGCCTAAGTGTACCACTAGCGTAGGTTTCAGCTATATCCGCTAACCCACGTATTTGTAAAGTATTTAATCTACCAACTGGTACGACAACACCAATGTAGGACAATCCTTTGTGTCGTTGGGGATGGACACCTATGTGTTGGTATTTAGAATAGACATTGCATCCAATATCTCTATATTCCTCCTTAATTTGTGTATGACTGCTTTTCACAGAAAAACGCCGTAGTGGATAGGGAAGATGACGTTCAACTTCTTGAAGAAATCTTTCTATACCTAAGTTGTTCAAAATCTCCCAAAAACGTGGCTGACGTGACTTGCGATGAGGAATTGTGTTTCCAGTCTCTAGTGTGAGATGCTGCAAATAGACTTGTGCCAATGCAGCCACAACCTCAACACACTCCTCTGGTTTTAGCAGGATGTCTGTATCAATAAATGGTTCAAACAGCGATGTACCCAAGTTCAGTTTGAGCCGGAAGTAAACGTTATTATCAACCATAACCGCAGTCAGGGCGATATCGTTCGAGCGATCGCCAATCGACACAGAACCACCGCCATCAAAAGCAACGCTGAATTTCGGTGAAAGTGGCGCTAACTCGGGGTGAGTAGTAATGTAATGATCTAATTCGCGGATGAGTGGTCGAGTATCAATGAGTTCGTAGAAATCAATGCCAGATGTGGGACTACCCATGATATTGCGGAGATGATCAACCTCTGGAATAGCTGAAGCAATACCAATCTCCTGTAGAACTCTTAAAACATTACCGGGAATCTGTGTACGAATTGCACGGATTTGGAGGTTAGCACGATTAGTTATGTTGGTGTAACCTTCTCCAAACTCATCAGCTAAATCAGCTATGACACGACACTGCTGACTCGTCAGTATTCCTCCGGGCAAGCGTATGCGAGATAAAATACCGTCTCGTGCGGATGTTCGATAAAAAAGACCAGGACAAGTAGACACGCCTACAACTCCTTCTCCGTGCGACGCAGAGAGCAGATAATAACTGTGTGTACAAGACACCCTTGGAGTTGGTATTCTGACTAGGGTTTACCCATTACAGCTGCGGCACAGTCCCGGAATTTCACCGGACTTTCCCGACTCCAAGTTTGTGTAGTTTAGCATGGGATAATAGCCTTACCTCTTTTTGCCAAATCTTTTTAATTCTTCCATCAGTCGCTAGATGCACAAATGGTTATCAGTTGTCGGTATTGGTGAGGATGGGCTATCGGGATTGAGTGCGTTCGCCTCTGGCGGGGCTTTGCCCATCGCCCGTTCTCTCCTTGAGCATGCACAAGTAATAGTCGGTGGAAAACGCCATCTCGCCATGCTACCACCAGACGATTCACGAGAAAAACTCCTCTGGACTTCCCCCATCAGTCATTCTATAGAAGAAATTCTCCGTCGCCGGGGTCAATCTGTGTGCGTTTTGGCAAGTGGCGATCCCATGTGCTTTGGTATCGGTGTCACTCTCTCGCGCCATATACCCATTTCTGAGATGACTATCATCCCCGCACCTTCATCTTTCAGTCTTGCTTGTGCCAGACTAGGATGGTCACTCACTGAAGTAGAGACATTAAGCTTAAACGCTCGTCCCCCTGCTCTCATCCAAGCGGCTATCTACCCAGGAGCACGTCTTCTAATTTTAAGCGAAGGCAAGGAAACCCCAGCAATTGTCGCTGAAATATTGACAAAACGTGGTTTTAGTGATAGTAAAATTACCGTCTTAGAACATATGGGCGGTTCTCAGGAGAGAATTATCGCAGGCACAGCCGCTTCATGGACGACAACAGAACTAGCTGATTTGAATACGATCGCTGTAGAGTGTATTGCCGATGCTGGAGTTATCCCCTTACCTCGGTTAGCAGGATTACCAGATGATGCGTATCATCATGATGGACAGTTGACTAAGCGCGAGGTGCGAGCAATAACACTTTCTGCTTTAGCTCCCACACCGGGACAGTTGTTGTGGGATGTGGGTGCGGGGTGTGGTTCGATTGGTATTGAGTGGATGCGGAGTCATTCTCGGTGTCGGGCGATCGCCATTGAACAAAACTCCACCCGACTACAATATATTGCTGATAACGCCGCCGCTCTTGGTACACCTTATTTACAAATTATTGCAGGCAAAGCTCCCGCTGCATTGAAAGACTTACCTCAACCCGACGCCATCTTTCTTGGTGGTGGTGCAACAGCAGAAGGTTTATTTGAGGTGTGTTGGGATGCTTTGCGTCCGGGTGGGCGTTTTGTTGCCAATGCTGTGACAGTTGAAAGCGAGCAGAAGCTGTTGCAATGGCACAATCAGGTAGGCGGGGAGTTGATTCGTGTTGCTGTTCAACGGGCTGCTCCCATTGGCGGGTTTTTGGGGTGGAAGCCGATGGTGCCGGTGACACAGTGGGTGGTGGTGAAGTAGTTGGAAGCAAACATCTATACCACTATTAGCAGTTAGTATCCGTAGGATATTTTAGACTAGAATTTATGGCGACAAGAAGAATCAGGAGATAACGTGTCTGACAACTCACTAATATGTATAGGCGATGGTGACAATATAGGTGACGTAATTGATTTTTATTTACTTTCACAAAATCTTGAGGAAGCTAGCAAGTTTTCATTTCAAGTAAAAGCAGCTATTGAACATATAGCAGAGCTAGCCAAGAATGAAATTGATGCTTCTGTAGTTTACGTAGCTGGTGATGATATATGTTTCGTGGTTCCAGTTAATTTGAATATTATGGATAGTCTAGTTTCCTATTCAGAATTTTTTCTGAAAAGTACTGGAAAAACTATGTCGTTTGGTGTCGGTAAAACATCTGTTGAAGCATTAATTGGTCTAAGAAAAGCAAAAGTTTCAGGCAAAGGTCGCGTAATTACTTTTGGAGATAATTAAAATTGAATACTTTATATATTTTTGTTACTACTGATAGACCTGATCAGTACCTTAATTCAGTTGTTCATTGTATTGAACGAGGTACTAACCGTATAGTATTTATCCAGGTTGAAGATAGCAAGACTCAGCAAGTTCAACTTAACCTACTTCGTACAAATGTTTATGACTTGCTTCAAAACCTTTCTAAAGGATTTTACAAGTACTACACTGGTCTTTTTAAAGATAAGGTAGTTCCATTATACACTGAATACAGTCCTGATGAGCTTTCTAGACTCAAAGCAAAATATACTTTTTGCCTAACAGACTATATTAAGTGGGAGGTTGAAAGAATTCAATACCTTGAATTAAAACAGTACATCTCCTCTTTATATAGAAAGAACAAAAATGCAATTATTGATGTTACATCTGTATCCAAAGTTTATATAGGAGATATCTTTGCGTGTTCCCTACTTGAGAATGTTAGCAAATTATGTACATTTGAATTATTAATAAAGCCAGATTTTGATAAACCCTGGAACACTCTTATTCATGAGTTAGAGGAAGGTAAACAATACAGATACACTAATTTGGTTGAAACACCAATTTTCAAAGAAAGTACTAAAGCTATTTTGGTTAGGACAATGCCCTTATTAGTTTCAGTGATTGGTACTGTTTTATTTGTAGCTTTAGCTCTTGTCGCAACTTCCATTTTCGGTTTCGATAGTCGATTTGCCCAAGCTATGAGTACTGTTGGAACGGCATTAGGAATTATTTCTTTTTTTCTCATATACTTTCCTGTACGCGGTAGATAGAGAGCCTTGAAGCAGGTGATTCGCTTGATGAGTTTCTAGACCATTTTCCTAGTACAGTGCGGCGTAAGTTTAGATAGGGTTATACTGCCAAACGCTTCCCCTTAAAAGTCTATATTTACACCCTAACCGAATTTACGCCTTGGAGTACTAGTGTCAGTCATGAGCAGGCGATAGCTTCGCTGCTGCGCTGAGCGCAGATCGCAGTCTTGGAATTAGCAAATGAAACGGTTATTTAATCGGACATGATGATATGAATCAAGGTTGAGTTTGGTCTGTGGGCTAGGATCAATAAGTTAACAGTTCTTCTATACCTCCCAACAGCCCATCGTTGTTACACTGTGAGCATGATTCAACATTCTACATATTGACGATGCGTTCAATTGAGCAACTGACAGAAGAAGTCCTATCTTTGCCCAGTGCATCAAGGGCACTCCTAGCTGAGAAGCTGGTTGAAAGCTTGGAATTCAACACTGATCCAGCAATTCAAGCAGTTTGGACTACAGAGGCAAAAAGACGGCGAGATGAAGTCCGAAGTGGTTCTGTTCAACCAATTCCTGGGGAAGAAGCGTTAGCTCAGGTAAGACAACTGCTTGAGCAATGAAGTATGTATTTCATCCTGAAGCGCTTACTGAATATGCTGAGGCTGTCCAATATTATACAGAGCGCCGTGCAGAGGTTGCGCAGGCTTTTATTGATGCGGTTGAGGATGCAATCTATCGAATAAGAGAGTCTCCAACTCGATGGCGTGCTATTGATGAGGATATTCGGCGATGTCTGACGCGAAAATTCCCGTATGGAATTCTTTATACAATTGAGCAAGACTACATCCTCATTTTGGCTGTGATGCATTGCAGTCGAGAGCCTGGATATTGGAAAAGTCGCAGCGAATAGAAGCAGATCGCTCCTCTAATGCTTACAGTAGTTCAACAAACTCGTCCACGCTCAAACCCACTTGGCGGATAATAGCACGTAAAGTCCCTCGATCTAACTCCTTGTGATCTGGTACAGTAACTGTCGTTTTAGGTTCTTCGCGAACTAAAATGATGTGGCTTCCACGCTGCCGATTTACGACAAAGCCGATTTGCTCTAGTGCTTTAACACATTCTGCACCTGAAATGACAGGCAACTTACTCATACCAGTACAACTTCTACTCTATCTTCTGGAATAGGCTGACCTTGCTCTTGCAGAATTTCGATGTAGAGAGCGATCGCTTCTTCAATATTGGCTAAAGCTTCCTCACGAGTTTTCCCCTGGCTAATGCAACCTGGTAAACTCGGTACCTCGACAACAAAATAACCATCTTCACCAGGATACAGCAGTACTTTGCGCTTAGATTCGGCTTGAGGTTTTGTCACTGTCATTGCTCAACACTTGCTTGGTGACTTCATCCAAATGCTAACACTCATTACAGGAAGCAATAAGGCTTTAGTTATGACGGTCGTAGGCTAGGATCAATAAGTTCTCCGCTCAATCTCTTCTTGACAACTTTAGCACAAGCCAGTTGATGTGCTTGATATATTCAATCACCTGAGTCATAAGCGCACAACTTCAACTTTATCGTCTGGAACAAATTCACCCTGCTCTTGCAGAACTTCAATGTAGAGAGCGATCTTATATCCCACACCAAGCCAATGGCGATCGCTTCGATGTGGGCGCTCAGCCCAACGGTGCGGGGCTTACGGTGCAACAGCTAAAAATAGTTATACTGGTATTTTTTTTATCTTCTCATCATTTAGTTACCAAAAATTCATCAATAATTATCAGTTTCCTCATGAATTTGTCAATACTCCCAGGCAAACTAGGTCTATAGACATTTCGTTACTGCTTTGACATGAACAAAATTCAGATCATAAACTTTCCTTGGAGTGGAACTCTTCACTAAATGTAGCAATCATTAATTGGCGTGGGTGAGAGAAAAATTATGTTGGAAAAACTATTGTTAGCAGTTACGATTACTTTTTCTTTAAATCTGTTTTCGCAAGTTCACATACCCAAGCAAACGAATACAAATCTCAATAATTACCAACAACAAGCTGAAAGAGCAGCAAATCTTGTGGTAGCATTGCCACGGCAGGAGATTTTTTTTAAAGAAAGCAAATGACCAACAAAGAATTCAAAACTCACAGAACACAAAACGCTGTATTAGTCTCGTGGATTTTTGAATCTTACTGAGTTGATTTCGTTTTAACTTGTTTTGTTTTCAAATTTGTCAAGTGTAGGTGGTCAGTTCTCAAGATCGCACAAACATAACTAACATTGCCCTAGATCTGTTACCTCATAACAAAGAGGTGCACCAAGGCGAGTATCTTTGTAAAAGACGTATGAAGTCTTTTTTTGTTCCATTATCTTTGTGTTTCGTTTAGTATACCAAGAGTGTTCCAGTCAAAAATCCGTCACTCTATCAAGGAACTTCCAACTCATTAACAGGTCTAATAGATAGGGATGATTTAAAGCCAGTGCGATCTATGAGTCAATCGATTACTGTATCCTGGTCAACAGTTGATACAAGGCTTCCAGAAACCTCAGTACAAGTTGATAAACTCTCAAATCATGACCTAATTTTGCGTTGTCAAGCAGGATTACGCCCTGATCGTGCTGGGTTTGCTGAGTTGTTACGTAGATATCAATCCCAGGTAGATAGAGTCTTATACCATCTAGCTCCTGATTGGCCTGACAGAGCTGATTTGGCTCAAGAGGTTTGGATTCGTGTATATCGGAATATTAACCGATTACAAGAACCATCCAAATTCCGAGGCTGGTTAAGCCGTATTGCCACCAACTTGTTTTACGATGAGTTGCGTAAGCGCAAGCGGGTTGTCAGTCCTTTGTCACTGGATGCTCCCCGTTCGGTAGACGATGGCGAGATGGATTGGGAAATTGCAGGAGATACTCCGGGACCAGAGGAAGAACTGACGACTAGAGAGTTTTATGAGCAACTACGTGAGGCGATCGCTGATTTGCCAGAAGTATTCCGCACAACAATAGTTCTACGAGAAATCGAAGGATTGGCATATGAAGAAATTGCCGAAATCACTGGTGTTTCTCTAGGAACAGTTAAGTCGAGAATAGCTAGAGCAAGAGCGAGATTGCAATCTCAGTTGCAAAATTATTTAGATTCGTAATAACAGTTTCCATCCTTTGGTTAATGGCAGATTATGATAATTCGTTAGTATTATGAAAGAGATAGCAGAGTGCTTCTGCCAACAGGAAAAGAATTGATTCATTTCTCATCTTAGTCCGCTGTGTTTACCCGTGTAGGAATTGGTAATAATGTTAAAATGACTACTGATTCTCAGTTTGATGACCGTTCTGCCTTGCAACATCACAAAGATTTGCGAGGTGGGAATACTGAGCATACCAATGAATCAACGGGTGCTATGGATATGGTGAAGCGCGATCGCTTCGAGTTATTGAGTGCTTACCTCGATGGTGAGGTGACGGCTGCTGAACGCAAGCAAGTCGATAAATGGCTTGCAGAGGATGCGACAGTTAAGCGTTTGCATGCGCGACTCTTAAAGTTGCGACAAGGTGTACGGGCTATTCCAGTACCTGAACCACAACAGTCAGTAGAAGAAACAGTCGAGCAAGTGATGGCACGTTTGCGCCGTCGCCCTAGGCTAGTATTGATGGCTGGAGGGGCTGCTATTGCAGCTTGCATGATTAGCGCCTTTTCTGGTCTACTGACAGGTGGTGAGTCTAGGCTACCTCAGCTGGCTCAGAACCAACCAATGCAGACACAATCAGTAACGTCTACTCCTGTTGTCGCCTCACCGCTTAGGGTTGCTATAAATAATCCGGTGATCCCAATTCCAAAAACAGCAGAAGCCTCTCCTGAAAATTTAGATGATAAAAAAGTAGAGCCTCAATCGCACGATATCGAGCACAACTTCAATGTTGAATACAATGTAAATTAAAAAGTTATGAATGATGAATTTTAAGTAAAAAATTAAGTTAAAAAAAATTAGAATTCATCATTTGTGTTTATTAAAACTATTCCACCAACCCAATGGTTGGTGGATACCTTGTAATTGAATGGCTAGCTTTTCTGTCATTATGTAGACCCAGGCATCACCAAGCAAGTGTCCTTGTAGATCCTGGGTTTCTATTTGCTTTCTGTTGTAAAGGTTTTCTGATGCGTCTCGATCAGGATGGTAACCTTCCAACTCGTCCAAAGCCGTCAACACATCTGGGTTCGCAAATGAGAGTAAATATCCGTATACGGCGCTATCTCCTGGTGTCATCGCGGGATAACCCATTGGTAGGGCAAACAATTTTCCCTGCGCAACGGCTCTAGTAGTATTGACTACCTTAGCAGCACAGTATCTTTGATAATTTTCTTCACCTGGTTTAAGAGTCCCGTAGACAAAAACTTTTATCACCAAGAATCCTTAATAAGTCCTGAAGTTGCTAGTTACAAAAATGCGTGTTTCAAGGGTATTGGCAAAGACCGAGATTCAAACCTTGAGCAGAAATATTTTCTTCGTCGCTACATGAATCGATTTTGCACACTTGTCTCGTAATCAAGCTGAAAACCCTTTCAATGTAAGTCTTTTACTCATATTCTGCTTGAAATACAATACTACATTTTATTTACAATGTAAAAGATGTAATGTATTCTGCACAAGCTGTAAAATTTTGCGAATTCTCCCAATATTATAAATGTAACGATTTAAATTGGGGGAGTGAATGTGCCAAAAGCTGGCATGAGAATCAGACAACTAGCCCACGAACGTAGAAGTAAAGCTTTAGCACGCTTTGGAGGAGCATTTAGTTTAGTTGTCTCTCCCTTTTTGATTTTGTTACTGATACCAATCCCGTCGCGATTGGGAATATTGGTTGTGCTTGGCTGCTGGGTTGGTGCAGCTTTGCTTTACCAACAAGGGCAACAGTTGTGGATCAAAGCCAATCAAGCAGACCAAGGTGCCCACGGAGAAGAAGAGGTAGCGCGACTGTTAGAACCTCTGGAACGCCAAGGCTGGATAATTGAATACAATGTTCCGCTTAAGCGCTGGGGTGATGCGGATGTATTTTTGTGTTCCCCTAAAAGCAATTATTTTGTAATAGATGTCAAAAGTAATAAAGGCAGAGTATTTTTTGATGGTGCGATGCTGAAGCGACGCTACGGCAAGCAGGTTCATGATTTTAATAATGGGAAAAACTTGTTACAAGCAGTTAAGGGTCAGGCAAGCGCTTTAAAAGAGATGAAGCGCGTGAGTTTTGTGCAACCAATCATTTGTTTTACCCAGGCAAATCTAGAGAAAATCAAGCAGAACAAGCAAATTAATGGTGTATATGTAGTTAATGCAGTAAATTTATTAAGTTTATTGACGTCAGGATCAAAGAAATTGACAAAATATAGCTAGCTTAGTTTTGATGGTAGTATAGTTACTTCAATACTTAAAAAATAAGTATCTATAATAAAACAAATACAAAAAATCCTAATGTAGTATGACTAACAAAATGAAGTAACTTATAATACAGAAAAATATTTTGAAGAATTCCCTTAAGTATCTGTAGACGATGACAACTCTTATATTTGTACATGGTACAGGGATACGAGCAACTCAATATGAGGAAACTTTTGTACTAATTCAACAAAAGGTTGGTGTCCAACGTCCCGATATCAAGGTTGTCCCTTGCTTGTGGGGTGAGATGTTTGGAACCAAGTTAAATGCCCAAGGGGCATCTATACCTTTGTATGATGCAACACTAGCATTGTCGGAAGAAGAGGAAGATAAAGAAATTTTGCTGTGGGAACAGCTATACCGCGATCCCCTGTATGAATTGCGGTTATTGTCACTAAAACCGAATTCGGAAGATACTGCTAATCCTTTTGCAGAACAACCCAGCGATGAATTAAATTCTCGCTTGCAAAGCCTGAACCCTTCACCTGAATTACAAGCTCTTTTGGTAAAGGCAGGAATTGCTTTGGTGTTTGATGAAGCACTACAAGCAGTTATTCGCAGTCAAGCTTACCAACAAGCCTTGCAAAAGGCATCAGAATCTTTAGGTGAGTATTGTGATGCTGTAGCAAGAGCGATTGTGGCTCAGGCTATGTTTGACTGTGAACAACAGGAAAAATATCCACCAATTCTCACTAATGCTGAATTACGGGATGAAGTGGTAGAAAAGCTAAGTTGTGCCTTGGGAGAAGCAGAGTTGGGATTGGGAGGCTGGGTGTGGAAGCCTCTTTCTCTGCTGACGCATCCAACTACGTTTGCGATGAAGCGCAAGCGCGGTAGTATTACAGACGCAATTTCACCCTTTCCTTGCGATATCTTGCTTTATCAGAGTCGAGGAGAACGAATTCGGCAATTTATCCGAGAAATTATTGAGCAAGCTGAACCACCAGTAGTTTTACTAACTCATAGCTTGGGAGGTATTGCCTGCGTTGACTTGCTTGTTAAAGAATCGTTGGAACAGGTGGCGCTATTAGTAACGGTTGGTTCCCAAGCACCATTTTTATACGAGATTAATGCACTACACAGTTTAGAATATAGTGATCCACTGCCAGAGCATTTCCCAACTTGGTTGAATATATACGATTTGCGGGATTTTCTCAGTTACATTGGGGCTAATGTTTTCCCCGATAAAGTGCAGGATGTCTTAGTAGATAACAAACAACCATTTCCGCGATCGCACGGCGCTTACTGGGAAAATCCAGCCACATGGAAAGCGATCGTCTCCAGATTACCATGAGTGAGATAGTTGCCAAACCAGAGGAGACTTATGGGCTAGTTGTAGGTATCGAGAAATACTACGAGACTTCTTGGAATGTAAAGGGCGGTGGTCCTGTTAATGACGCTTTGAAGTTCACGGACTGGCTGTGTAAGCGAGGCGTACTGAAAGAAAATATCCGGCTTTGCTTGTCGCCGTTAGAGGAAAATCGTTACTTAGTCGAGCAATCACAGTTAGAAGTAGAAGCAGCAACCGAGAATAATCTGTCCGACATAATTGAGAATTTTTTATCCAAAAAGAAAGGAGATTTGCTCTTTATTTTTTGGGTGGGACATGGCTTGCTTACTTCAGAACGAGAACGCAGGCTATTTTGTGCTGATGCCACATCTCAAAATTGGCGAAACCTAGATTTGAATTCTTTGCTCCTTTTATTAGCTTCCGATTGGTTTCAGATTCGGAATCATATTTGCATGGTTGATGCCTGTGCCAATTATGTTTTGGAGTCGAAAGGAAGACCAACGAACTTCAAGGGTAAAGAATTTTCTAGTGGTAGCCCCAGGCAAGACATTCAACAGTTTGTATTGCTTGCCACCAGAGAAGGAGAAACAGCAAAGGTTAACACTAAAAGTCAAACAGGATATTTCTCTCAAGCAGTCAGAGAGGTACTTGAACAGGAAGCTTTGGAATCTTGGCCTCCAAATATGGAGGTAATTGCTGAAAAAGTTAAACGGCAATTTGCCAGTTTAGATAAAAAACAATTACCAACTTATTTTTATCGTCGCAGTTGGGATGGAGATTTTGATATTTATCGTCCAACCAACTTAAATCTGCCAGAGAAATTTCATCAGTTAAACGATGAATCGGGAAAAAATGCTTCAGGTAAGTCACCAACTTTGTTCATTCCAAACACCACAACTTTCGATTTTGAAGTGGTGACTGTGAATGCACAAGGTAGAGAAACCAAACGGTGGAGGGAACAGGCAAAGTACTTTATAGAAAGTTTGGACAATGAAGTTTGCCTAGAAATGGTTTGCATCCCAGATGGAAAATTTTCAATGGGAGCACCCAAAGAAGAATTTGAATCTGATGAGGATGAGCGTCCCCAACATTTAGTCACTGTAAAATCTTTCTTTATGAGTCGTTATCCTATCACTCAGGCGCAGTGGAGAGTAGTTGCAAACTTTCAAAAAATCCAACGTGAACTTGATTTAGAACCATCCTCTTTTAAAGGAGATAACCTACCTGTAGAGCTAGTTTCTTGGCGTGATGCACAAGAGTTTTGTGCGCGACTATCGCAGAAAACACAACGAATATATCGCTTACCAAGTGAAGCCGAATGGGAATATGCTTGTCGCGCTAGAACAAAAACCCCATTCCATTTTGGTGCAACAATCACAACACATTTGGCAAACTATTGTGGAGAAGACGCCAATCAAGTTTATAAACAACAGACAACCGAGGTTGGTATTTTTCCAGCTAATACCTTCGGACTATGCGATATGCACGGGTTAGTCTGGGAATGGTGTGAGGACTATCAACACGAAGACTATCAAGGCGCACCATTAGATGGAAGTTCATGGATGAATGATGGAAATTCTGAATATCGAATATTGCGGGGTGGTTCTTGGGATTCTTCTCCTCGTTTCTGTCGCTCTACATCTCGGTTTTTTGAAAACCCAAACGTTCCGGACAAAGAATTTGGGTTTCGAGTTGTCTGCTCTTCTTAAGAAAGTTTTATGATTAATGTGATATTAATTTAGCTATTCTTTCTTGTATTGACAAAATGGACAAAGAATCGGATATTTGTAAGCTAGTTTCTTGACGGATTTGAACCTTCTTATTTATCAGCGATTTCCTACAAGCATCTCTATAAGGATGAGAAAGCCAGTTCCAACTTCCTACAACAGCAAATTTGGTGTCGCAAACTAAAATTTTTTCGTTTGTTCCCCTGCTTGCTACTTGTGTTTCTTTGCCTAATCTAATTAAAAGTGAACCTGGATATTCAGAAAATAGTTCTGCCAATTTTTCTTCATATTGAGCTTCATTATTATCATTCTCTTCGTCTCCTTGAAAACCATAAATGACTTTTACGTTTACTCCTCTTTCCAAAGCAGAAATGTCCTTTGAATCATAATGTGGGAAAAATTTTGAACCATAAATTGGAAAAAAGTTAACGCAAATTTAGGCTTTTCGCGCCAAT
>NZ_JCACKO010000066.1:0-25907 GCF_059505445.1 Brasilonema angustatum
GTACTGTTTCGTGATTGTCTCGTCAGTTTCGCACCGCGAACTAGTCTAAACTCCAGATTATTGATGATGTGTTAATAGCTATAGATAAGACAGGAGGTGGACATCAAATAGGACTGATTGGTGCTTATTTAGTATATTGGTGGGGGTAACTTCCAGTTAAATTGAGGATCGCTTTGGTAAAGTTACTATTACCCTCGTTCCTTTTCCCATCTGACTTTCTAAAGTAATATCACCACCATGTAACTCTACACAAATTTTCGCAATAGCAAGACCTAAGCCTGTTCCAGAAATTGCGTCAACGTTACTCCCACGACTGAAAGGTTGAAATAAGTTTTTTTGATCCCTTATTGGTATACCAATTCCTTCGTCTTTGATGTCAAAGATAACTTGTGATTCACCCCCAATCAGATGGAACTTTATACTACCCCCATCTGGGGAGAATTTAATCGCATTGGACATTAAGTTGACAAAGATTTGCCGCAAAAGTCCTCCATCACCCCAGAAGCCCTTGTAATTTCCACTGATCTCATAAACGAAATGATGGCGCTCGCTTAATTTTTCCTGCTGCTCTTCTATCAAGCCAGAAAAAAAGTGGTACAAATCCAGTGGTTGTGGCTTAAACTGGGCTTTATTTAATTCAAACTGGTTAAACACAAGCAAGTCATCCACTAGTTTAGCCATGTAGCGAGCTTTGTGTTCAATAATTTGTAGAAACCTTTGTTGTTTAGATTCATCCAGCTTTTCGCCATATTGCTTGAGGGTAGATGCTGCAGTCAGGATAGAAGATAACGGAGTTCGATACTCATAAGAAACTGTTGTAATGATTTGGGATTTAAATGCGTTAAGTTTTTGCTCGTTTCTAAGAGCTGCTTGAGTTTGAGCAAGCAGCTCTGCTTGTTGGATAATGAGGCGTTGTCTTTCCCTAGTTTTGCTGAGTACGCTTTGCAACTCCGAGTGCTGAATCACATTGCGGACTGCTAACTGTAGCACATCAGGTTTAAGATGTTGCTTGACCAAGTAATCTTGAACACCCTTTTTCATAGCTTGTACAGCGACCGCTTCATCACCTTGCCCTGTCAGCATAATTACGGGTGCATTTGTGTCAGATATTTGCTGTGTGAGATGATCAAGGATTTCTAATCCAGTCATATCAGGTAGGTTAAAATCCAGTAGAATAACATCGCACAGTATTTTTTGGCACAAGGCAAGTGCGTCCTTTGCAGAGTCTGCTTCCAAAATCTGATAGGACTGATGAGGATCTTTTAAAAGGTATCGCCGATAGATTCTTCGATCCTCTGCACAATCATCAATGATGAGTAGCGTCCTGGTGTCTGACATAAAAGGATGAACGAGACTTGTTGCATTTGTTCAACAAGCTTTTCATCTATCATAAGATTTTTAACAAAAGTTTAAACTAAGAAAAATTTTAATTTGAATGATTTATGACCAAAGCTAAGGGTGTAAGGGTGTAGGGGAACCAGTACTGAAGCGCGTAGCGTGGCACTTTGTGCCATAGGAGGGTTTCCCTCCGTAGGCGACGGGCGTTCCCGAAGGGCGTGTGTAGGGGTGTAGGGGAAAAGATAGGATGTTTTTTTGCCTCATGATGCACCGAATAAGCGAATGGTTTAGGGGTGTAGGGGAGCCAGTACTGAAGCGCGTAGCGTGGCACTTTGTGCAATAGGAGGGTTTCCCTCACGCTTGTTCTGGTGAGACCAGCGCTGCAGGAGGGTTTCCCTCCGTAGGCGACGGGCGTTCCCGAAGGGCGTGTGTAGGGGAAAAGATTAGGACTATTTTGGTAACAGATTGTTTAATTTCTCATCTGTTACCCCTTACATCCTTCCACCCTTACCCCCTTACACCCCTTTTGGTCTTAGTTATTGACTTATACTACCTTGTGTGGAAACATCAGGCCCGGCTGTGACTACAACAATTTGATCTGGATAGAGTAACTCACGAGCTGCTTGATTAACTTGCTCAAAGTTAACTGCTTGAATTTTTGCAGTAAAATTGCGCAGTTCCTCTTTATCTAGCCCGTACACGTGATTCATCAGAATTTTCCCGATCAATTCCTCTGGATTTGCCAAGGATACGATGTAGTTGCTAATTAAGATCTGTTTAGCTGTTTCTACTTCCCGTTCAGTAACACCTTTTTGATGAATTTCCTTGAGCAGTTCACGAGTACTGGCGATCGCCTGACGGGTATCTTCTGGACTGGTTTGCATCTCAATCATGAACGTTCCAGAATCGTTTCCAGCAAGGAAACTGCTATAAATTCCATAGGTGAGTCCTTGGCGATCGCGCACTTGTGCTCCCAGCCGACTTGATAAAGTATCGCCACCTAAAATCTGATTCAACACCAAGGCTGCATAAAAACGGGAGTCTTTGCGGTTAATACCTGTGTTACCCATATAGGTAATAGCTTGAACTTTACCTGGAAGCACTGGGTTAAGGTTGATAACTTTTTCGGGCATTGATACCGTTGGATACTTTAATGTCGGTGGTGAACCCTTTGCTTTCCAGTTACCGAACTCCAAGTTTATCAGTTTTTTGATTTTTTCTGGAGCGAAATCTCCTACCAGTGCTAGCACCGTTGTATCGGGACGATAATGTTTTTTTCTAAATTCAATCACATCCTTACGGCTAATCCGTCGTAAACTTTCCTCTGTAGGGAAGACATGTAAGGGATGTTGTTTTGGGTAAATCGATTGTACAAATGTTCTTTGTGCGACTTCTGAAGGATCATCTAATTCATGTTTTAAGGCAGTTAATGCTTGTTTACGACTCAGTTCTAACTCTTTTGTGGGAAAATTAGCATTTCTGACAACATCTGCTAAAGTTTGAATCAAAACGCTTAAGTCTGCTGCCAAACTATCGCCTTCAATTCGCACACCTTCTCGGTACGTTTCAAACTCAAGATTTGCGCCTCGATCTTCTAAAGTTTTCGCAACAGTCAAAACATCTTTTGTTTTCGTCCCATTGATTAAATTCTCAGCGACAAGAGACGCCAGCCCTGCTTTCTCTTGTGGATCAAATTCCTTACCAGCTTTGATGTAGCCAGACAGAGTGACTGTAGGAGTGCTCTTATCGGGCACAAGCAATACTCGAAAACCATTAGATAATGTGAATTGCTCTGGTAAAGTATGGCTTGTAGCAACACTAGCCAAATCTACTGGTGGTAAGTACTTTGTCACTTCCTCTGTGGTTACAGATCCACCATGTGCAAAATTTTCTGTATTGTGTTTGGAATTTGCTTTGTGATCATTCCCATTTGCTTTAGCGCGAGTCGGCTTAAAAAAGCCCACTGTACGTGCTTCTTGTTTGAGATATTTATTTGCTACACGCTGTATATCTTGTGCGGTTACTTGACGAACAGCCGCCAAGTAACGGTCTGTATAACGATAATCACCAGTAGTTGTCTCATCATTACCCAATTGCAAGCCCAGACTAGTAATATCACGGTTACTTAAAACAACAGATGCTTCTAACTTCGTCTTGGCGCGATTGAGTTCTTCTGCTGTGACTCCTTTTTTTGTCAGTTTGGCGATCGCACTTTTTAAAACCGAATCAATTTTTTTTACATTTTGCTCAGGATCTGCTGTCACTAACAACTCATACCAGCCTAATTCCATCAAGTTAACCACAGAAGCTGAAACATCACTTGCTAAACCTGATTCCACCAATGCTTGTTCCAGGCGAGAGTTCCGTCCATCTGTTAAAATCCGATCCATCAGATCCAACGCTGCTACATCTGGGCTTTTTGCATTTGGTAACGGATACACAGCTTGCACCAACAATCCTGATCCTGGTTCTTTTAAAACAATTGGTTTAGATTGTGAAGTGACAGGCGACGCTTGTAAAACTTTTGAGTGTTGAGTGTTGAGTGTTAATCCTTGTGTCTTAGGTATTTTCCCAAAAATCTCTTTAACCGCTTCAAGAGTTGGTTCAGTTTGGAAATCTCCAACGATCACCAAAACAGCATTGTCAGGACTGTAGAAATTGCGGTAATATTTCTGCACCTGCTCTAAATCAAACCTTTGGACATCAGCTTGAGTCCCACCAATCGGTAACCCGTAAGCATGGTTGGAAAACGCAGCCTTCATAACAGCGCGGTTTAAGCGGTAGTCAGGACTATTTTCGTAACCTTGCAACTCAGAAATCACAACTCGCTTTTCGCTCTGCAATTCTGTCGGATCAATCCGAGCATTTTGCATTCTGTCTGCTTCTAGCGTTAGTAGAGCCGTGAGCTTATCGCGTTCTGCGGTATTATAGTATGCTGTTTGGTCATAACTTGTGAAAGCATTTGAGTCACTGCCCAAAGCACTCAACAACCGTCCAAATTGAATGGGACGATTTTTTGTGCCTTTAAACATCATGTGCTCTAATTGGTGGGCAATTCCATTCAATCCAGGTTCTTCGTTACGTGATCCCACCTTATACCATACTTGTACACTCACTACCGGGCTGGAGTGAATTTCCCTACTCAAGACAGTTAGACCATTGTCCAACAGTGTTTTTTGAACATGCTCAGTCAATGAAATACGCTCTTTTCTATGAGAAACTGTTATTTTTTGTGAATCTAACGATGAGAAAGAAGTTGTTATCTGGGTATCAGAAAATCCATCTCCAAGCAACAACACTGTCATTAGCGAAAGAGTTAACAGTAGTAAACGAAAACGGTATCGATGCACTTTCGGCAACACAGACATAAATTTTACTATATTGTCTGTAAAGGTTGTTACAAAATTTTTATTTTCTTGAATATAATAATCTGACTTTTCTGACTAGTCTGTGATCTCAACAAGACTACAGAACGAGCAAAGTAGTATTGTACAGATAAAAAATTAGAAGTTCAACTAGGACAGTGTTGCTAATACGCGGATGAATTCTAGAGGCAAATTATCAGTATCTGCAAGAAAAGTTACTTCATAAATTTTCTGACCTATTTGCTGCTGTGTAGGTTCTAAAAGGATTTTCAGTGGTTGTAACAGGTCAGGATTACTTTTTGATAACACTAAAAAACGTTCTTTTAAATTTGTTAACCAACTAGATAAATCTGGTGTTATTTCAGTTAAATCAAACGAGAGATGATAGTACCCCACGTAGTGTTCATCTGCAAATGCATCTGGGGCAGGTTTTGGTTCCGGAATTTGGATCAGTTCAATTCTGCCGTTGAGTCCTTCCATCCAGCATGCAAGAGTATAGCCTGTTGTGAAGCGTTCACAGACTGTAAACCCTAGCTGTTCGTAGAAGGCGATCGCCAGATGAATATTTCCGGTACGAATAGAAGCGTGATGCATAAATTTTTTTCCTTTGTTATTTGTCATTTGTCCTTTGCTAAACGACAAAGGACAAAAAACAAATGACTCAACGCGAAAGCCCAACGCAATAGCCTAAGTTAGGGGGCGCAGCGAAACCCTGCAATTTTGAGTGGTTTGCCTAACTCTCTATTACTCAAATAATCGGAAATAGGGATACCGTACTGGTACACCAGGTTCTTTTTCCAAATCGAAATTAATCACATCCCAACAGGGATCATCCAAGGAATCAGCGCTAAACTCCACAGGTAAACCATAAAGTCGCGCCGAAGTTGTCTCCGACTGTCCAGAACGCCACTGAGTGTTGCGTTCTAAATAACCACTCATCAGTTCTTGATAGCGTCTAGCAATAATCACTCGTGTTGCTCGATAGCCTTGGGTATAAAGCTTATCTAGTGCTTCATGAATTTCAAACCGAATGCCATCGGGATGAGTATGTTGCCGATACCAGTCGCTATTCCATCTGCGCCAATGACGTCCTGACTGTAGATGGATTAATTCCCCAGTTTCGGGATTTGCTTCAAACGCGCCATGACGCGGACATAAATAAGTGTCGGTTAGTGTCAGAGCCGGGATTGTTTGGCGGCAATGGGGACACTGAATTTCTGCACCGAATATGGGGTACTGCAAGGCTGGATTCATCATGAAGTGCGTACAAACATATTTTTGTCTTCACCAGTAGTGTTGGTTCCTTTTACACTTCTGCTCCACCTTATTGGATACCGATTTACTGCTGCCCTTGCGAGCCTGGTGGCTCTACACCGTGATATCCTGGTTTTGCAACCTACCAAGGTTGGAGTTCCTCCAGTGTTCCTGGGTACCACACCTCTATTCTACCGTGTCTATCGCTTCCTACTGGTCTTCTCCTGATATTTCTCAAGCCGCCTTTATAGCAGCGAACGCTATTGTTATGGGTTCAGTCAAAATTGCAGCCGGGGTGAGCATCTGGTACGGGGCAGTTGTTAGGGCAGATGTGGAATCCATAGAAATTGGCGAATGTACAAACATTCAGGATGGAGCAATATTACACGGTGATCCTGGAAAACCCACGGTGTTAGAAGATCATGTTACTGTCGGGCATCGTGCTGTCGTACACTCTGCCTATATAGAACACGGCAGCTTGATTGGAATTGGCGCAGTTGTTTTAGATGGAGTACGAGTGGGTAATGGTAGCATTATTGGTGCTGGCGCAGTCGTTACGAAAGATGTACCACCTCTATCCCTGGTTGTGGGTGTTCCTGGCAAAGTTGTCCGCCAAATCTCCGAAGCGGAAGCAGCAGAACTTATTGAACATGCTGAACGTTACAAAAAGTTAGCTTTGGTTCATGCAGGCAAGGGTACGGATATTGGGTTTAAAGCACCTGAGCACAGGGAGTAGGGAGCAGGGAGAAGGGAGCAGGGAGAAGGAGAAGCCCTTCGACATAGGATTTTCCTCTTTACCACAACGCCAGATGCCTCAAGTCGGGGAACCCGGACGCCAGATACCTACGGAGGGAGACCCTCATCAAGTACTGGCTCCCCACAGCACTGGCTCCCCTTACACCCTTACACCCCCACACCCTTACACCTTTAGGTTTTGTAAAGATTCTTTACGTATTGTTTGGCAAAGTTGACTGGTTCAGGTACAAAATAAATAATGAGAAAAGTTGATAAAACTTTAATATATATATACAGAACACTAGAGGTTGTAGATATGAGCTTTCCAGATCTGCGTGTGGTCATTGTTTTAGCACCAATTCTCATTGCTGGTGGTTGGGCACTTTTTAACATTGGTGCTGCTGCTCTGAATCAATTGCAAAACTTTTTGAATAGAGAAGAAGCTTAAAATCAACTGATTACCACAAAATATTTAACCGGCTGTTTTGATTCATAGGGCAGTCGGTTTTGTTTGTTGCAATTCTAGCTGGACTTGTGAAATTAAAGCATTGCATGAAGAGAAAATCCCACCTACTTACTTGACTACCTTTTGTGGATATCGACTCCCTACTTCAACCCTTCCAACACTTTGGCGTTCATCTTGGATTAGAACGCATTGTCAAACTACTGGCAAATCTTGGAAATCCTCATGAGCAAGTTCCAGTGATTCATGTTGCTGGGACTAATGGCAAAGGTTCAGTTTGTGCTTACCTGAGTTCTATTCTCACTCAAGCAGGTTATCGCACTGGACGCTACACTTCACCTCATTTGGTAGATTGGACGGAACGTATTTGCCTGAATGAACAGCCGATTTCTTCAGAGGAATTTTGCCAATTATTGCTGCAAGTGCAAGCAGCAATTCGCCAAGGAGAAGAGTCACCAACTCAATTTGAAGTCATTACCGCAGCAGCTTGGTTATATTTTGCACAAGCTAAAGTGGATGTGGCGGTGGTAGAAGTTGGATTAGGAGGACGCTTGGATGCAACAAACGTCTGCTCAAAACCTCTCGTCACTATTATCACTTCGATTAGCCGTGAACATTGGCAGGTTCTCGGTCCTACTGTTGCTGATATTGCTAGAGAAAAAGCTGGTATTCTTAAACTTGGGTGTCCTGCTGTTGTGGGATCATTGCCAAGGGAAGCTGAAGAAGTTGTGCGATCGCGTGCTTTAGAATTGCAATGTCCTGTGATTACGCCTCAACCTTCAAAAGTCATTTCTCCAGGATGGGCGGAGTATCAAACACAAAATTCACTCTTTAGAAATTCAAATTTAATTAAATACCCTTTGCCGTTACAGGGACAAATTCAGTTAACGAATTCAGCTTTGGCTTTAGCCGCTATAGAAATTTTACAAACGCAGGGTTGGAAGATATCTGAATCAGCCATTGTTCAAGGAATGGCAAATACAAAATGGCTGGGGCGGATGCAATGGACAACTTGGAAAAACCATAAATTGTTGCTAGATGGTGCTCATAATCCAGCAGCCGCCCAAGTTTTGCGAGATTATGTAAAAACACTGAATGTGAAATCGGTTAGTTGGGTGATGGGAATGCTTTCCACAAAAGAGCATGGGAAGATATTCCAAGCTTTACTGCGATCAAATGACCGATTATATTTAGTGCCAGTTCCTGATCATAGTTCAGCCAATCCTGAGGAATTAGCAAAACTAGCTCAGAGTATCTGCCCAGAATTGAGTTTTTGTCATACTTACCCAGAATTATTATCAGCCCTTGAGACAGCTTTTGCCTCGACAGATGATTTGGTAATTTTGTGTGGTTCGCTGTATTTAGTTGGGCATTTTTTAGGAAGTACAAATGCTTAGGGCGCTGTCGGGTGTCAGGCAGGAGAGGATAATATTGCTCAAGATAGAGATAGTATTAAATCAATGGGTGGAGTTCAGTGTTGGGAGTTCTTGGATATATTGAAAACAACGAAATATAAACAAGACAAGGAAAAAAATGCAAAATACTCCTAACAAAACATCCCCTTCTACTGTTAAAGTAACCGAAAAGGAAGTTATCTCAAATAAGCAATACTGGGCGCTCAAGGGATGGCGGTGTGTAAAGTAGGGAGCAAGATGCTCCCACTGCTACCTTTGGGTTTGCAGTCGCGAAGTGAGGCAAAGCCGTCATTCGCGCTGTCTCACTGCTCCCTTGTATATACGGTTCATTTTTTCATTTTTTCATTATTTTGCGTAAGTCCTGTACTTATTTATTTACGCTAACTAACGCTTCTACCAACATCTGATTTTGCTCATCGGTTCCAACTGTAATCCGCAGCTTATCCTCTAACCCCGGTTGCTTAAAATAACGCACCAAAATTCCTCGTTCCTTCAACCCCAAGTAAATAGACTCTGCATTTGGCTGAGTCGGAGTTGCCAAAACAAAGTTAGCTTGAGAATCAAGCACTTTCCATCCCAGATTCTTCAAATCTTGCGCTAGCTTCGTCCGCGAGATTTTCACTTTGTCTGCACAAGTATTCTTGTAAGCCTGATCTCGCATTGCAGCTGTACCGACTGCGATGGCGATCGCATCAATGTTGTAACTATCTTTTACCTTAAATAAGCCAGCCAGCAGTTTTGGATTTGCCACCCCAAAACCCATCCGCAACCCTGCCAAGGAATACCCTTTGGACAAAGTACGTAAAACAATCACGTTCTCAAATTCTTGCACCAAGCGCAACGCGCTATACTCAGCAAAGTCAGTGTAAGCTTCATCAATCGCCACAATTCCTGACACTTGCTGTGCCAATTCCCGCAGATCATCTAAAGGTACCACATGACCAGAGGGACTATTGGGAGAAGCAATAAAGGTAATTGCTCCATTCGCCGCAATGAGTTCTTTAATTGGTAACTGAAAATCGGTAGGGTAAGGAACTTCAACCACTGGTGCAGGTTGTATAGCTGATAAAGTTCGATATAGCACGTAGGTTGGCATGGGATACACGACTTTGCGTTCGCCCCCCTCCGCACAGGAACGCACCAACACATTCAACACATCATCGCTCCCATTACCTACAATAATCCAATCTGCAGGTACTCCCAACGCATCACTCACTGCTTGACAAAACTCTCTGGCAAATGGATCAGGGTAGCGTCGCAGCCACTCACCATCTAAATTGTGCAGTACCTCCATCGCTTTTGGGGAGGGCGGATAAGGATTTTCATTTGTGTTGAGTTTGATAATTTTTGTTCCTGGTTTGGGTTGTTCACCAGGAATGTAGCCAGTCATGGCATCAATAGCAGGACGAAAGTAGCTCATAGTTAATGGTGGGAACTTATATACAGGGAACAGGGAACAAAGTACAAGCAAAGTATGTTGTTGTTATATCAAATCCGTTTGTACCGGAATTGTTTATCCAACACTCCCTCTGCGTTCTCTCTGTTAAAAAGATCTGAGTCTCCTCTGGAGACGCTACGCGAACGGAGGAAACCTCTGCTCAGACTTTTCGCTGCTTCCTCTGCGGTTTTTCAATGATTCAGATTCTAACCAGAAACGATATTAGCGGTTAAGAGCCCATGAGTTTAAGGCTCAAATATTGAACCATAATTCTCGTCCGCCAAGAAATTTATTTCTTGGCTCAAAGTTCAAGTCTGTTAAAACTCGTTTATTGTATTACTTGCGGCAGAGCCGCCCCAAGCGCATTTCCAGGTGGAACCTGGAAACGAGATTGTAATAACTCCTAAGTTTTCGTACTATTCCACTCTTGTACTGCATCCTCCACAGCTTTATCCACTGTCTTGTCACCCAGCATAGCCGCTTGCAAGTTCTCGTAAATTGCTTTTTGCAAAAGTTTTATATCCTTAAGCACTGGAGTTAATATCTCTGCCTTTTGTAGTTCTTGCGCACTCATCACTCGCGCCTTATCTAAAGTCGAGGCGTTGGCGGGTGCATCTTTGAAGTAGCTATCAGCAAGAGACTTCGTTGTGGATGGAAGAACATTCGCTGCTTTGGCAAAACTGAGTTGGTTCTCGTCATTTGTCAGGAACAAGGCGAATTTGAGGGCGGCGTCGGGTTGTTTGCTGTCACGAGGAATCACAACGTTCATCACAGCGACATTTTTCTTGCCAGTTTCACCAGTGACTTGCGGTGCGATCGCAGAAACTTTGGCTATGGCTGGCGCATTTTTATTAATGTTCTCCAGAAACTCTCCTCCAGAAAACAGGAACGCTGTTTCTCCAGCTTGGTACAGATCTACTGCACGACGATGTCCTTGTGTCAATGTTTCTTTGGGAATAAGTCCTTTTTTGTATAAGTCTACCCAATACTGAAACGCTGCTTTACCTTGTGGGGAGTTAAATGCTGCTTTACCTTGAGCATCCACCAGAGTCACTCCCATTTGTACCAAGGACTCTAACACCTCTGCAGCATCTTGGGGAACGAAGGTTACAAAAAAGGCATATTTACCAGTTTTGTCCTTAATTTGTTGAGCCGCCTGCGCTAATTCCGCGTAAGTGACAGGTGCTTTATTGATACCTGCCTGTTTTAAGAAATCAGTGTTATAAATGGTTAGTTGGGTGGTGAGGTACCAGGGAATCCCGAAACTCTTGTTATTGAGCGTGCTTGCTTGCCAGATGTTCGGTAAATAGGAGGAACGCACTTGTTTTGGGACTTTTGCATCTAAATCTAACCAGGCATTTCTTCCTGCAAGTTGGGAGGCAAAATCTGGATTGAGGTTAACAACATCAGGCGGTGTTTTTCCTGAAACGGCTGTTAAAATTTTGCTCTCCATTGCCGTCCAAGGCACATCAACCCAACTCACTTTTATACCAGGGTTTTTTGACTCAAAAGATGTTATCAGGCTTTTAAAGTAGTCAGTAAATTGGGGTTGGAGTTGCATAGTCCAAAATTGAACATTTGCGATTCCTGATGATGCTTGTTTTGTGCTATTACCAACATTGCCTGTACCACAACTAACCATCCAACTGGTTAATACACCGAGTAGTGCCCAAATAATTAGTTTTTTGAATTTTTGAATGCTAACCATCGTGCTTGTATTTTATTTAAGTCTATTGGGTTCAAGGTACTTATGAAATAATTGTGGAGATTATAAGCTGAAACAATTTCTTAAGTAGCTCAACTTAATGAAAATGTAAAGTGTGATTGCCCTATGATATTAATCCTTAACAAAAAATAAAAAAAACGAACCGCCAAGACGCAAAGAACGCAAAGAAAAGAAGGAGAAGAGAGATAAGGTGTTTCTATGCTATTTAGGAAGGCTGTATTCAATAAGAATTGGTTTAGTAAATTTCAGAAAGGGGTTGGTATAGAACTGTCACCGCAACGTGTGAATTTAGTTCAACTGCGTAAGTTACGTCAAGGTTTGAAACTAGAAACTTTAACATCGGTATCTCTTCCTGAGGGGGTTTTCGTGAATAGTCAAATCGTTGACTCCCCAACAATGGCGCAATTTATTCAGCAAGCGTTAGCTGAAAGTAACATCAAAGCTTCTCGTGTTGCTACTGCTATACCGGGGCGAGAATCAATTATACGCACCATATCTGTACCAGCGGAGTTAGATGATAAAGAACTACGCCACATGGTAGTAAACCACGAAGCAGGTTTGTATTTACCTTTTTCTTGTGAAGAAGCTGATTTAGATTATCAGAAACTTGGGTATTTTGTAGATGATGACGGCATTGAAAAAATACAGATACTGTTAGTAGCTACACGAAAAGAAATTACTAATACATATATAAATACATTTGAACTAGCCGGATTGCAAATCGATGTTCTAGATATTAACATTTTTGCTTTGATTCGCACACTTCGTGAACAACTTCGAGAATTTGGCTCGCAAGAAGCAGTCGTACTCGTGGATATAGAATTTGATTGTACAGAAATAGCGATTATTGTTAACGGAATCCCACACTTTTTGCGTACAGTTCCTATTGGAATAGCTCTCATGCAAACTGTATTCTCTGAAGCAATGAACTTACCCGTTTCACAAGATATAGATCTGTTGTATGAAATATCTGTTCCTTCAAGTAATATAAATGGAGGAAAAACAGACGCTCATGATGACATTCCTGAAATCAATCCAGGCGTAGTAGCACTGATGAAAGTGTTGGAAGAACTTACTGATGAACTGCGCCGTTCCATCGATTTTTATCTCAACCAAGATCAAAATTTGCAGGTAGCGCAGGTTATGCTAGCTGGACCAGGAGGCGGACTGAGACAACTTGATGATTATTTGACACAACAATTGAATTTACCAACTTCTCAAATTGATCCAGTTGCGGCTTTGTCATTGCAAATTGATGAAGATAAATACTCCTTAGTGGAACGCTCTGGATTGGGAATTGTGCTTGGTTTAGGAATGCGAGAGGCAGAAGAAATTCAAATAAGAAAATTAATTGCAAGTCTCCTGCCAATGTCCAATATATATTTTTAAAGCGTGAAAAATTATACAAAATGTACAGTATAGATATTAACTTTCTCAAAAACCGGAAAATTGAGAATAATTTTGAAGATAAGCAACTAGAAATATCTCTACCTACTGGGAATTTAACACCAGTGTATATAGGACTAGTCGTTGGTCTATTGTTTCCAGCTTTGGTGGGAGTTGTTTGGTGGTTTTTGCAAAGTAAAAATACAGTCTTAGAGCAGAACATAGCACAAATGGAACAGGAAAAAAAAAGATTAGAAGTAGAAATAGAAAATGTTAATAAAATCCAAGTCGAAACAAGTAAAATTAAGCAAGAAACTCAAGCTTTAGTGAGTGTGTTTGACCAAATTCGTCCTTGGTCAGCTATGTTGCAAGATTTGCGCGATCGCATCCCAACAACAGTCCAAATTGATAGCATCAAACAAATTGCACCCACTACACCAACACAAAGACAATCAGCATCCAATCCTGCTGGAAGTTTAGAAATATCTGGGTTTGCTCGTTCCTTTAGCGATGTCAACGATTTCACGTTGACTTTACAACAATCTCGTTTCTTCAAAGCTGCACAAACAAAAATTATCACAGCAGAATTAGTAGATGCACCCATACAACCAGGTACTACATCTGCAACAAGCTCACAAATGAAACCACCCCAAATTGTCAAATACACAATTCAATCTAGTTTGAGTGATATTCCCGCCTCTGAATTCATTCGTGAATTAGAGCAAAAAGGCACAGTAGGACTTGTGACTCGGATTCGCAGTATGCAACAGACAGGAGTCATTCCAAGATGACGGTGGGTGATGATTTCGATTTTGTAGAAGACACGCAATTTGAGACAAGTTCCTCTAGTTATCCTGTTGCTTTTGGCATCACCTTAACACCAAAAGTGATCGGTCTTATTTTAGGAGTTTTAGGGCTTGCGGGAGCAGCTTATATGCTGATGAATTTCGTGATGCCAGCGTGGGATAATTTTCAACAGCAGCAAACAAAACAGAACGAATTACAGCAGACTATTGACCAAAAGAAAACTTACATCAAACAAATTGACAAAGTTCAACAGGAGCAAGCACTTGCTAAACAGCAACAAATCCAGGTTTTAGCTTTATTTGCTAATGAGAAAACTTTAGATACTTTACTACTAGATTTGAATCGCTTGGTTGAGTCTACTAACACTCAAGTTTCTGCTGATGCAGTCAAAGCTAAACTGAAGAAATATGTGCCGACTGGAAAAGCTGAACCTATTACTGATGGTAGTTTTGGTTCATTGGTGAATGGCAAATTAAAACGCAGTAGTATCAATATTGAAATTATCGGAACTTACGAACAAACACAATTAATTTTCCGCAATATAGAGCGGTTACAGCCTTTGTTAATTGTGAAAGACTATCAATCAAGTTTGGTTCCAGAACCTACGACTCAACAGGATAAAGTTATGGTGCGTGGTGTTGAACCAACAGTTATTAGTACATCTTTTCAGTTACAAGCATTAATGCCACTTAGTCAATAGAAATAGGACTTACGCAGAAGAGATCCCCCAACCCCCTTAAAAAGGGGGCTTTTAAGATCCCCCCCTTTTTAAGGGGGGCTAGGGGGGATCGAGGTTTCGGGTTTTGAGTGCGTAAGTCCTAAGGAAGTTGCAGCGGTGAAAGCAGTGCAATCAAAGACTAAGTAGCATTTGGCAGCAGCAATGTATCCTCAATCTCCTGGCGAACTTCGCGGCTGACGTAGCAATCGCTGTTGAGGCAATCAACTAGCAGTTTATTAGCATCGTAGTACTGCTCCAGGAGTTCGTTTTGAGCATCAGTGAATTGCCAATCATGACCAATGTTGCGATGCTCAATCATGACGGCTCTAAGCTGTTCAGTCCAAGTTGAACCGTTTTCCTGCCACCATTGTTCGTATGCTTCTTCGTCTTCTGGGTTGGGCAGTTGGTCTTTGAGTTGTTGAAGCGATCGCCCTAATTCAGGGTTAAGGGTTTGGTCGAAATCTCGGGCGAGGTCGAGGGCGAGGTCGAGGATTTGGGCGAGGTCGAGGGCGAGGATTTGGTCGAAGTGTCGGTCGAGGCTTCGGACTCGGTCGAGGGCGAGGTCGAGGGCGAGGTCGAAGTCGAGGCCGAGGTTTCGGACTCGGTCGAGGGCTTGGTCTCGGTCGAGGTCTCGGTTGAGGACTCGGTCGAAGACTCGCTTGAGGTCTCGGTCGAGGCCGAGGGTGAGGGCGAGGTCTAAGTCGAAGGTGAGGTCCTTATCTTGAGTGAAGAAGCTGTAGAAAGATCGCACGGCAGCAAGTTTATAAGACACTTTTACAGAATCAGATTTTTCTTTGACCCAAGTGAGGAATTTCTGTAACTTTTCATCTTTTGCTAGAAGTTCATCAGTTTGTTGCTTCATCAACTTCAATAAATCATCAGCACTCCGCATCAGCCCTGTAGTCAACAAAAAGACCTCTCGCCAGCGTTTTTCAGCGACATGCTCTGCCAATTTTGCCCAAGCAGACCTTTCTTTGATTTCCCTAGCAGTGAAATACTCGTGAAATGTTAGGTGAGAAAAGGAGTAGATACCCGTTGCTCGTGCTACTAGTAACCCATGTTGCGCTTCAATTGATTTCAAAATGGCTTCGCTATCTAGTTCTAATGCTTCTGGTGCAGTGTTAGCATTACGTAAGTTGCGGATGAAATCAGCAATGTAATCTTCAACCGTCTTTTTCTTAAAGAAATAGTTTTTCTGCTCGAAAGTAGTTAAGGCAATGTGTGAGAGTAAGTTTTCCTTGCCCTGCAAAGACAAGTCTTTGTAGACTTTATCTCGCTCAATGTTACGACCAACATCCCATTTTTTCAATAACACATCTACACCTTCGGTGTAAAGCTCAGAACGATTGGCAGGAAAATCCCCAGCTTCACCAAATACCAAACAAAGTAGAGTTAAAAGTAGGGGATTAGTTGCGAGTTCTTCAATTGGTTTATTCTTTTTCAGTTTCTCGATGAAGCGCTTACCTTTGACTGGGTCTTTTTTTGATTGGAACCAGTTTTGAGCAAAGGTAGCTATCTGTTCAGAGTCAAAATCTGCTACTTCTACTTCAGTAAACCCTTGAAACGTGTATTCTTTGGCAGCAATTCGACAGGTGATGATGAATTGATTATTGTGAAACTGGTAGGAAAATTCCTGAACTTGATCTAGAACCTTCTTGGTATCTTCTTCTCGGACTTCATCCAGCCCATCTAGTAAAATTAATGCCTTACCTTGTTCTAACAGTTGCTCTGTTTTCAAGTTAGCATCCGTGACTTTACATTTAGATAACTGTTGAGCAATATACTCCAGAATATTTGGCTGTTCCAGTGATTCTGCAAAATCTTTGAGGGTAATGAAAATGGGGAAGCGTTCTTTTTGAAACTGCCCCTCAATACACTGCATTGCCAAGTATTTCAGAAATGTGGTCTTTCCGGCTCCTGGTTTACCAAACACCATCAGCTTGCTGTGTTTCTTTACTGCTTGGAGTCCTGGTACACGCTCTTGGGTTACTTTACTCAGTCCAAAGCGGTCAAAATCTTCTAAATTACAGTTTTGTAGTAGTTCACCAATCTCTCGTCGCGTGCGTCCTATTATTTTTTCAAAAATATTGACATCAGTGTAAATGTTATCTAACCCAATAGGCTGGGTCATATCTAGCACCTGCATTGTACCGCAGCGCTGTTTTATATAGGGTGTTACCTTCTTGCGTACCTCTTGCACTAAGGCATCAATATCGGTGCTGACACTAGCTTGCTCTGGTGAATCTAATGAATCAGTTGATTTTTGACCAGTAATTTCTTCCCAATCTAGCTCTAACTTCTGACAAATCTGAATAAATATTTTATGACTTACCGGCTTACCATTAAAGAAATTATCAACTGGTTGACGGGTTACTTGTAGTTCTCCCGCTAACTTTTGGTTGGTCAACATTTTGCCAGTAAGAGATGTTTTTGCCTTTTCAATCCCTTCAGCACATGCTTTTAGCGAATTCTGTGGCATGGTCAAATTACGTTGATTTTAAATGGAAAGCCAAAGTCATGCTAAAAGTCTACAACAGTTAAGCAGTGCAATGGCTGAACTCTAAGTCTCAAATTAGGAAACTGAGAGAGTAATGATTCACGGACAAACGTTTATGAAACCCAACACTCTACTCTCATCTTCAGCCCCTAATCACACCGACGATAGTAAACCCAACAAGCCCAGTGAGAAGAAACCTCAACAATCTGATGATTCCCACTCTGACGCTTACCTTAAAATCATGCTAGATCTATTTCACGAACGTCTGCGTCAAGCAAAGCTGAATTTCAACCTCTATGTTGTAGCAGTTGCAGCTTCCCTTGGCATCAGCGTAATTGGTGCTGGGCTTTTGATTTCTGGTAAAGCCTCTGAAGGGAGCGTCACTACCGCTACCGGCTTAATTTCAACAACCCTTTGCTCTCAAATCGCCAAAGAATCGGGTGAGAAATTAGAGGAACTAAGGGAGGATCTCAAAGGTTTCGGTTCTTCCTCAGATAGCTAATTTATTTTATCGGTGTGCGATTGCGCTTCGATTCTTCTGTGTAAGAGAAGCGATCGCGCTCTTGAGATTCCCGTTCCCAAGTCGGGCGCATTTCCTGACAACAAAACATCCGTCTGGGATTTATTTGAATTAGAAAAAGCTGTGTATCAGTTGAATAGGCGATGTCTGACGACAAGCCGCTTTGCGTCTACGCTTGCACTGAAATAGCTGATACCAATAAATCGTTCTGAGGTTCCTCATTCGTCTATAAATCGCGCCTTGACGTAGCTTAACCATTACTCAAGCATTTGCTCAATGACTGACAATGGCAAAAATAGTTCTAAAGACGCATCTTCCAAGCTGACAAAACCATAGCCAGAGTAGTAGGTTTTTGCACTTTCATCTTTTGCATCAACAAATAAACCAATGCTTCCCGCATTTTCCGCAACAATTAAGGCACGCTGCATTGCCTCAATCATCAAAACTTCTCCAATCCCTTGTCGCTGATAGGCTTGATCGACTGCTAATCTTGCCAGCTTGACACCAGGAACTTTTGAAGGATATTTCTTAAAAAATTTCGCGCTCAAATTGTCTACACGCACTTCACACAATGTTAATGTGAAGAAACCAATTATCGCCTCTGGCTGCTCTGTATTAACTAGAACGAAAGTACGGGAAACACCTTTTTGGATATGCTGTCTTGCTGTTTGTTTAAGGAATTGATTTAATGTTTCATTGCCACAGTTAAAGCTATCGCGGTCATGCTGCTTACCTAATAATTCAATGACTCTCACTGAAAAATTCCTTGTGCTTTTTCAAGGCTGCTTTTAACTTGGCATTCGGTACAGGAGGATTCTCAATTAGGCTAAATACCGTATCAGCATCATTTTGTGACAAAATAATCACTCGTTCATCTTCTATGATTTTTTTTGCTTCTTTCAACGCCGCCTGAATCATAAACTGATTCAAGGTAGCACCTGATAATTCTGCTGCTCTTTCTAGAGTTTCTTGAATACTCACAGCAATTCTCGCTGTTATCCGAACTGTATTTTTGTGACTATTAGACATGGAGATAATGGTGTCATGTTCTCCTAATTTTAACTTATTGGTGTCATTTTGGCACCAATAAGTTACGAGTGGGATTTCGGGAGCATTTAGCAGAAACAGCCCATCAATCTCGAACTTCGGTTCCTTGACTGCGACACAATCAAATCAATACTCATTTGATAATAATTCACTTTTGCAAGAAGTTTCTTCACTACTTACCCACCAGTGGCAACAAGAGAGTGAGAAAATAATAAACCAAAGGAGCAGTGAAAATATAACTATCCGTACGATCCAAGATACCTCCATGACCGGGGATTAACTGCCCGGAATCCTTTACCCCAGCATCACGCTTGAGCATAGATTCGGTCAAATCACCCAATAGACTAGCAATGCCAATCAGCAAACCTAATGCCACACCAGTAAAAACGAATTTAGGCCAATTGAGATAATATGCTGCGACGACAGCGACGACAACACTGCCAGCAATACCAAAAACCGCTCCTTCGACTGTTTTTTTCGGACTGATATCTGATAAAGGGGTTTTGCCAAAAAATTTCCCAAAAAAGTAAGCACCAATGTCAGCTGCCCAAATACATACAAAGGTGAGTGCTGTTCCGGTCAGACCTTGGGGTAATGCGCTAAAATTTCCGTTGACTATATTTGTCCAAATTGTGGACAGGTAATCACTCACAGGTAGATTGCTGATAGTCGCACCGTCGAGCGATCGCAACCGCACCCAATAACTCGGCAGATACCCTGTGTAAAATAGTCCTAAAATGGAAGCGGCAATATCCGCAATTGTTGCCATTTTTGGCTGAAACAGCAGGTAAAAACAAATAAAAGTGCCAGCCAATGGTGTGACAGCATCAGCTAAGTCTCCATATTTAGTGCAAATGATCAGCAGTACTTGACTGACAAACATGGTGGTTTTAGCAGTAGGAACTATGCCTTTTGCTCGCACCAAATCAAAATATTCTAGTTGACCTAGAAAAACAATAACCGCAAACAAAACAGTATAATACCATCCACCTAAAACGGTCGCGCTCAAAGCAAGGGCTATTGCAACAATTCCACTAAAAATCCGAGACCAGGGCATGGGCAAAAGAACGAAAAAGTCAAGAGTTAAAAAAGAAAAATGAAGATTGAAGAAATTTTTGCATCTTCGTTTCTTCGTGCTTTTTTCTTCGATGATTCTGTTTTCTAGTCTAGTTTCTCACCACTGAGAATAAAAATGGGATTAACGGCAGTAAAAGTCTGAGAAGATCCTCGCGTTTCTAAACGGTTGACAGCCGACTGGATGACTTCAACATTTCTGGCTTGCAACTGGGCAAAGCTTTGAGAAATAGCATACAGACTTTCTAGATTAGCAGCTGTGGCGACAACTCGACCTGAGGGTTGCAAGTAATGCCACACTGCCTTCATAATTTCTTGGATGGGACGTCCTCCTTCAATACAAACACGATCAGGAGCAAGTTTTAAGTTATGTAAACACTCAGGAGCGCTCCCTTCAATGACTTCGACATTTTTTACCTCAAAGCGATCGCAATTGTGGCGGATCAAGTTCGCAACTTCTTCATCTCGTTCTACAGCAAAGATCTGTCCTCTTGGACAGAGTAGCCCCACTTCTATAGGAATCGTTCCTGTCCCTGCACCAATATCCCATAACACAGTGTTGGGTAAAAGACGCAGTTGGGCAAGCAACAGCAGTCGAATTTCTCGCTTGCTGAGGGGAATTCCTGGCAAGCGTTCAAATAAATCATCTGGAATACCAGGAGTAATATAAGGCCAAAGTTGGCAGGGCATAGACATATTCACCCATTCGCTTATTCAAAATTTAAAAAAAGATATGTATCTAGCTAGGTTAGGTAAATAGAATAAATAAAAAGGCTTTAAATTTATATTCATAAGTAATCGTAATGAATGCTCAAGTATTAGGCGATCGCTACGAAGTACAGCAGCAATTAGGGAAAAAGACTGGGCGACGGACGCTTTTAGCTCGTGATCTTCTGACAGACGAAATGGTGGTTGTCAAGTTACTGTCTTTTAGCAGTGACTTTGAGTGGGATGATCTCAAGCTGTTTGAGCGAGAAGCTGAAACTCTAAAAAAGATAGCACATCCATGTATTCCTCGCTATTTAGACTATTTTGAGATAAATTCATCAAATATCAAAGGGTTTGCTCTCGTACAAACTTATATACCAGCACAAACCTTAGAACAATACATCAAAGCTGGACGTACTTTTACAGAAGCAGAAGTTAAACAGATAGCTAAAGCACTTTTAAAAATTCTTATCTACTTACATGAGCAAAAACCTCCTACAATCCACCGAGATATTAAGCCTAGTAATATTTTGCTGACAAATCGCTCTGGCAATAATGTCGGTGAAATCTACTTGGTAGATTTTGGCTCAGTGCAGACTGTAGCCGCAGGTGAAGGCGGGACAATGACTGTAGTCGGAACTTATGGCTACATGCCACCAGAGCAATTTGGTGGACGCACGGTTCCGGCATCTGATCTTTACAGCTTGGGTGCGACTTTAATTTACTTAGTCACGGGGATACAACCAGCAGATTTACCTCAAAAGGACTTACGGATTCAATTTGAGCAAACGGCAATTCTGAGTCCTATTTTAACTGAGTGGTTACGCTGGATGAGCGAACCTAGTTTAGAACGACGGTTGAGTTGTGCGCGTGAAGCACTAGCAGCTTTAGAACATCCACTACTTTTACAACAACAGCACTCAGAAGAAATGCTCCTCACAGACAGGATGAGAGGGAGTTGGTATTGGGATGGTCAACATTGGATTACTAAAGATCAAGAGGTTTCGCAAAAGCTTAACACCAAAAGTGAGTCTGGACGTCATAGTTTAACCATTAAAATGACGAAACCGGCAGGAAGCAAAATCACACTCAAGCAAGATGAAAGTTCTTTTGATCTTCTGATTCCACCAACTGGTTTTCAGCCGTCGATGACGTTCATGGTTTTGTTTGCTATTTCTTGGAATACTTTTATTCTTTTTTGGACAATTAACGCCCTGGCGGCACCTTTTCCAATAAACATACCCTTTGCTTTATTCTCGCTTCCTTTTTGGGGTGCTGGTTTTCAGATGTTGTCTTCGATTTTCTTTCCTTTGTGCAGAAGGACTCGACTTCGTTTAAATCGAGAAAAAATTGCCTTCGTCTGGGATTTTTTTGGCTTGAAATTCAATCGTATTGCTTCAGCACCAACACAGGATATTACTAAGTTAGTATACTCACCGAAGACCTTTCAAACAGATTCTCAGGGTCACAGAGTTGAAATTCTGCCTCAATTGATCATTTGGGCCGGAGTGCATAAATATCAGCTTGGTGGTGGTCATGGTCCTATTAAGTCTGAGCCAGAAATTGAATGGCTTGCTCATGAATTAAGTGATTGGTTAGGTTTACCTCTGACGCAAGAATGAAAATAGTACGGAGTGAGGAGGGATAACGAGTTCATGATGACTACTTATTGGTTAATGTTTTTATGTAACGTTTAATTGCGGTATTGTAAAACAAATAAGTTTGGTTCTCGTGAGTCAAGCTATGAGCCACTCTGATATTACCTTTACCCAAGCTACCAACCTGATTCACCACGAACCAATTTACCTGCCTACTTCAATTCAGCCTCATGGCGTACTGCTGGGACTTAGTTCTCAGCTAGAAATTCGATGGCTGAGCAATAATACTCAAGATTTCTTAGGTAAACAGCCACGCGAATTACTCAATCAACCCCTCAACACTCTGCTTAATGCAGAACAAGTCAAAGCTATTGAGCAGTTTTACCAACAGCAGGAAAGTAGCGTTTATTCCTTTAAGCTGTCTATCCAAACTTCAAAGGGTGAGCAATATTTTGATGCGATCGCTCATCGTACAGAAAGTACTGTGATTCTTGAGCTAGAACCAACTGATTCTATCAACCAGATCAGCTTTTTGAACTTCCATGCCTTGGTGCAAGAGGCGATCGCCAAAATGAGACAGACATCAAATCTCACAGATTTTTTGCATCTGGTTGTATCACAAGTGCAAAAAGTCACAAAATTTGATAGGGTGATGGTCTACCAATTCGACAAAATCGGAGCGGGTTCCGTAGTTGCCGAAGTCAAACGGGATGATTTATCACCTTACCTGGGATTACATTATCCAGCTACGGATATCCCCCAGCAAGCTAGGGAGTTGTATCAGCGCTGTCTGCTTCGATTCATTCCGGATATGAATGCTCAACCTGTCGAGCTTCTGGCGGTTGAAAATCCCGAAACGCATTCCACACTTTTTGACTTAAACTTGTCTGTACTGCGGAGTACTCATCCTTGCTGTGTTGAATATCATCAAAACATGGGTGTAACAGCCGTCCTGGTGATAGCACTCATTAAGGAGCAAAAACTTTGGGGACTAATTTCCTGCCATCATCAAACGCCAAAGCATATTCCTTACGAAGTGCGGAAAATTTGCGAATTTTTAGGACAGATTGTGTCCTTGGAATTAGAACACAAAGTCAATCAGTCTGAATTAGACTATAAAATCAAGCTTCAATCGCTACAGGCAGATTTCATTGAGTCCATATCTAAAGCAGATAACTTTAGAGAAGCGCTTATTTACCCTAAGCTTCGTTTGCTGGATATCGTCAATGCTCAGGGAGCAGCAGTTTGTTTAGATAATGACATTACCCTTGTAGGTGCAACACCAACAATTGAGGAAGTTCGCGCCCTTATTGAATGGGTAGACACCCAGATCACTGACAATCTCTTTTCCACGGATTCTCTGCCCAAGCTTTATCCAGAAGCTGTTGCTTTTAAAGATACTGCAAGTGGTTTGCTACTGTTGCGAATTTCTAAAGTTCGGCGCTATTACATTCTCTGGTTTCGTGCCGAAGTTATCCAAATGGTAAACTGGGCAGGTCAACCGAATGAACCAATTCAGGTTAATACTGATGGTAGCATTACCCTTTGTCCGCGAGTATCCTTTGAACTATGGCAGGAAACGGTTCGATTGACTTCGCTGGCTTGGAAATCGTGTGAAGTTGATAGCGCGATCGCTCTTAGAAATGCAATTGTGGGCATTGTACTTTCTAAGGCAGATGAGTTAGCCAAAATCAATCAAGACTTAGAGCGCAGCAACCGCGATCTTGCTTCTTTTGCCTTTGCCGCTTCTCATGATTTAAAGGAACCTTTGCGGGGCATTTACAACTACTCAAATGTCTTGCTGGAAGATTACGCTCAACTACTGGATGAGGATGGATTAGACTACCTAAACACCGTGGTATCCTTGTCCATACGCATGGAAACTCTCATCAATTCACTTCTGAGACTTTCTCTGTTGGGGCAAGGTCAACTGAACCTGCAAGCAACTGACCTTAACAACTTGCTTTGCCAAGTAATTGATGTTGTACGTGCTAGCCGTTCACCAGGTCAGTTAGATATTCGCATCCCTAGACCAATGCCCACGATTCAATCTGACCCAGTTCTCGTTAGCGAAGTTTTTACTAACTTGATTATCAATGCATTTAAATACAATGATAAGCCAGACAAATGGGTTGAAATTGGTTATTTGAATATTCATGATCAACGGGAAAAGGGATTGCAACAACCACAACTGCAAACTTCAGTTCCTTATGTTTTTTATGTACAGGATAACGGTATCGGTATTCCAGAACATCACTATCAAACTATTTTCCGACTCTTTAAGCGGCTCCACTCTCAAGAAAAGTTTGGTGGAGGTACAGGTGCGGGGTTAGCTATTTCTAAGAAGATTGTTGAGCGTCACGGTGGTCTTATCTGGGTTGAATCGTGTGTTGGTGTTGGTTCAACCTTGTACTTTACGCTATAATAGTCCAAATTAACATTACAAAAGATTTCTTTTTAATACGATTTGTAAAGAAAACCAATGACCACAAAACTCAATGAACCACTGCTGGTTGTTGAGGACAGCAATGAGGATTTTAGGATGCTACAACGCCTGATGCGGCGAATGGCTGTCCCAAACCCTATATATCGCTGTACTAATGGGGATGAAGTTTTAGACTTTCTTTATAAAGAGGGTAATTATCAAGACCCTGACTTAGCACCAAGACCTTGTGTTATCTTGCTTGACCTCAATTTGCCAGGCATTGATGGTCGTGACATCTTAGAACGCCTGAAGCAAGATAACAGCTTTAGGGAAATCCCCATTATTGTTTTTACCACATCATCTAATCCAAGAGATATCGAACTTTGCTACCAAAAAGGTGCAAACGGCTATCTTATCAAGCCAATGGATACTCAAGAACTGCAAAAGAGAGTCCAGGCATTTGTAGGTTACTGGTTAGAGGTAAATACTGCTTTCAGCACGTGAAGCTTTTGAGACAGGTTCATGGAGGCTGGCTAACGGCAAGATTGCTGAGCGTTGGGCAACGATTACACCGCCTAAGGAAATTGATTAGAAATGAACAATCACCACAAGAGCTTATGAGAATACATTGATGCCCTCAAAGCGATTGGCGAGGTGCAAAAAATTGACAAAGAAGTGGATTTGAACTTGGAGATTGGTGCGATCGCCCGCCGTTGTTATGAAACTTAAGAACTTCATTATTATGGATATTGGGAAAATGGGCAGCGGCTTGAAAAAATTCTCAGTAAATAAAAATGAAGTCACTGGAGAATGATGAACTTACAAAATAAAGTTGCCGTCATTACCGGAACACAAGCAGCGGCATCGGTGAAGTGACTGCTCGCGAATTGAATGCTGCTGGAAAAATGGGCAGTGGCTTGGCAGACTACTAGCTAAAAAATGGTCAACAAATAGGGATATAAGGGGGTAAGGGTGTGAAGCGCATTTGCGCAGCACCCCCTACGGGGTGCTTCGTGCCGTAGGCTGGGTGTAGGGGAACTCCATCAAGAAATTGGGGAGCCGATACGCCGGGACTATGCGTCTGCTTGTATCCAGTAGCGTCGTTCACTTACACCCTTATACACGCCCTAGTACTCGACCAACCCAAAATTGCCGGGTTAAGGCAAGCACGGGAGGCAGGGGAAGCAGAGGAAGCAGGGGGAGAAAGAGATTTTTCTTGCTGCTATTAACCAAGCATTGTTGACTTGCCAGACTACTAGTGGGAACGGCCACGCCTTACGGCTATCGGGGAAGACCTCCGGTCTCGCTGCGCTTTAGACCTCTGGGCGTGCGCTTTGCTGTCCTTAGAATCATAATGTGGGAAAATTTTTGAACCATAAATTGGAAAAAAGTT